>DATMKQ010000120.1:0-19053 GCA_035571275.1 Trebonia sp. | reverse complement strand
CGGCACCCCCGAGGCCGGCCCCTTCGGCGGCGGGTGGCTCGGCTACCTGGGTTACAGCGCCGCGGGGGAGGCGCTGCCGCCGACCGGCGAGCGCCGCCTGCCCACATGGTGGTTCGGCTACTACGACCACGTGCTCCTTCGTGACCGGGCGACCGGCCAGTGGTGCTTCGAAGCGCTGTGGACCGCCGACCGCGCCGCCGCCCTCGAGCGCCGCTTCGCGGAGCTGTCTGAGCGCGCCGCCAACCCTGCGACGACGAACGACGCCTACCGCTGCGGAGACTTCCGGCTGGTGCCGTCGGCGGCGGGCCACCAGGCGGCCGTGCGCCAGGCGGTCGACTACATCTGGCAGGGGGACATCTTCCAGGCCAACATCTGCCTGCGCGCGGAAGCCGACTTCGACGGGGACCCGCTGGACGCGTTCTGCCGGGCGGCGACCGCCCTCGAACCGCCGTACGCGGCGTTCGTCGCCGTGCCGGGGGGTGCGGTGGCCAGCCTGTCACCCGAACTGTTCCTGCGCAGGACCGGCGCCACTGTGGTGTCCCGGCCCATCAAGGGGACCGCGCACCGGCCCGCGGACCCGCGGCACGCCGCCCGCCAGCGCGACGACCTGCGACGCTCGGCCAAGAACCGGGCAGAAAACGTCATGATCGTCGACTTGGTCCGCAACGACCTCAGCCGCGTCTGCGTCCCTGGCACCGTGACCGTCCCCAGCCTCCTCGGCCCCGAGCCGCATCCGGGCGTCTGGCACCTGGTGTCAGAAGTCCGCGGCACCCTCCGCGAGGCCGCGACCGACGGCGACCTCATCCGCGCGGCCTTCCCGCCCGGTTCCGTGACCGGCGCGCCGAAGGTCCGGGCCCTGGAAGTCATCGACGAACTCGAGACCGCTCCCCGCGAGGTCTACACCGGCGCGGTCGGCTACCGGAGCCCGGTCGCCGGCCTGGAGCTGAACGTCGCCATCCGGACGTTCGAGTTCGCCGCGGGCCGGGTGTGGGTGGGCGGGGGCGGCGGCATCGTCGCGGACTCCGTGCCCGCGGACGAGTACACCGAATGCCTGCACAAGGTTGGCCCGCTGATCGCCGCGATCGGCGGCCGCCTTGACCCCGGCGCGCCGCCGGAGCCCGGCAGCCACCCCGAGATCAGACCACGCCCCACGGCGGGCGTGTTCACCTCGCTGCTCGTCACCGCCGGCCAGACGGCCGGCCTGGGCGACCACCTGGCCCGGCTTGAGGCCAGCACCCGGCGCCTCTACGGCAAGGACCTACCCGCCGCGCTGCCCGCTGACCTGGCCGCATGCCTGGCCCGGCGGCCGACAGGGCGGCTGCGGATCACCGTGCGCCCGGTCGGCGGCCCGCTCCAGGCCCGCGTCGAGATCGTCCCGCTGGCGCCAGGCCCGGCCGGCGTCACCCTGCGCCCGACGGTCATCCCCGGCGGCTTCGGCGAACACAAGTGGCAAGACCGCCGCCTGCTCGCCGACCTCACCGCCAAGGCCGGCCTGGCCGCGGGGGAGCAGCTGCTGATCACCGACTCCGACGGGCGCGTGCTTGAGACCGACCGGGCCAGCGTGTTCGCCGTCATCGATGGCGCGCTGCGCACGCCGCCCGCCGACGGCCGGAACCTGCCGGGCACCGCCAGGGCCGCGATCTTGCGCGCCGCCCGGGAGGACGCTATACCGCACGACACGCGGCCGCTGACCGTCGCGGACCTGCGCGCCGCCACCGAGATCTTCGTGTCGAACTCCGTCTACGGCGTGCTGCCCGTCCACTCCATCGACGGCTACCCAGAAAGCTGGGGCCTTGGCCCGGTGACCAAGCACTTCGACGCGCGCCTAGCCGATCGCCCCGCCGATCGCCCCGCTGGTCGCCCCGCCGGTCGCCCCGCTGGTCGCCCCGGCCAGTCGCCCGCCCGCCGTCCGCCCGCCGCCGCCCGCACCCCCTCTCACCGGCCCTCCCACGGGTCCCACCCGCCCTCCCACGGGTCCCACCGGCCCCTGGTCATCCTGATCGACAACTACGACTCCTTCACGTACAACCTCGCGCACCTGCTCGACACGGCCGGCTGCCAGGTCGAGGTCGTCCGCAACGACGAGGTGCCCGCCGCGCAGGTCACCGCGTCCGGCGCGGCGGGTGTCGTAATCTCGCCAGGCCCGTGCGCCCCGCCGGAAGCGGGCATCAGCGTCGACGTGGTCCGCGGCTGCGCCGGGCGCATTCCGCTGCTTGGCATCTGCCTGGGCCATCAGGCGATCGCGGCGGCGTTCGGCGCGAGCGTGGTCAGGGCGCCCCGCCCGGTGCACGGCCAGGTCTGCGAGGTCACCCACGACAACCGCGGCGTGCTCGCGGGCCTGCCGCAGCGATTCCGCGCGACCCGCTACCACTCGCTCATAGTCGACGAGGCGACCCTGCCCCCCGCCTTGATGATAACAGCAAGAAGCCGCCAGGCGTCCGGGCCGCTCCCCATGGCCCTGCGCCACGTCACCGCCGCCGTCGAGGGTGTCCAGTTCCATCCGGAGTCCATCCTCACCGTATTCGGCGAGACCGTGATCCGTAACTTCGCCCGTAACAGAGTCGCCCCGCTCCGTTCCGAATAAGACAAAGTTTTGTCCGAACGAAGGGTGGCGTCTCTCCACAGCCACGACCAAGCTGGCCTTAGGGGGCTCACGTTCAACGAACCGGGGGGTACACAGTGAGCAGCATGTTCGACGACGCGGAAAAGCACGTCAGCGACAGCGAGGTCCAGGACGCGACCGAGGACGCGGAGAAGATGGCGGACAAGGAGACGGGCGACAAGTTCGACTCTCAGGTCCAAGACGCAGGGAACATGGCCGACAAAGAGATGGACCAGCAGCGCGGCCAGCAGCAGCAGTAGTTCTCGCGGTAGGATAAGCGCCAACTGAATATGCACGGGAGCTCGGGCGAACCGGGCTGAGAGGGCGGCTCTGGGCGCCGCCGACCGTCTGAACCTGTCCGGGTAATGCCGGCGTAGGGAGGCTGCCGTGTCGGCTACCACGTCAAGCACCGCGAACACGACGAAGGAAACCTTCGTCACCGTCCCTGGCGACCGCCATTCTGAGGTCGCGCGGACGCTGGCCGAGCCGGTTCCGCAGGCGCTGAGCCTGCTCGACCAGTTCGGGCTGTGGGGCAACCTCGGTGTCAGCCTGCTTGGCTTCACCGGGGCGATCTTCGTCCTGCAGCCTGGCGGGGCCGGAACCCCGGAGCTTTCGCTGGCCGCCGCGCTAACCGCGATCGTGGCGGGCACCTTGCTCGGCACGGTGGCCCTCGCGCTGGCCGGGCTGCCAGGCGCGGAGACGGGCGCGCCCGCGATGGTGCTGCTGCGCGGCCTGTTCGGCGCCAAGCTGTCGTACCTGCCGACGGTGGCGAACATCGTGCAGTGCCTCGGCTGGGGCGTGTTTGAGCTCGTGACGATCGCGACGGCCGCCCACACGGTGGCGCCCGCCCTGCCGAAATGGGGATACGTCCTGATCGCCGGGACGGCCACGGGGCTGCTGACGATACGGCCGCTCGGCGCGATCCGGGTGCTGCGCCGGTACGCGACCACGGCTGTCCTCATCGTGTTGTGCTATCTGTTCGTCCAGCTCATCCGGCACCCGCTGCCGGCGTTCACGCACGGGACCTGGTCCGGCTACTGGCCCGCCATGGACACGGTCGTCGCCGTCGCCGTGTCGTTCGCCCCGCTCGTCGCCGACTACACCAGGCACTCCCGCACTCCCCGGGCCGCGTTCGCCGGCACGCTGGTCGGCTACAGCCTCACCCAGATGCTCTGCTACGTCATCGGGCTGCTCGCCCTGGTCACCGTGGCACGCAACCCGGCCAACATCTACGGCGCGTTCATCGCGCTGCCCGCCGGCTCGCTCGCCTTCGCGATCCTGGCCGCGCGAGAACTGGACCAGTCGTTCGCCAACGTCTACTCCACCGCGGTCTCGACGCAGAACCTGCGCCCGCTGTGGGACCGCCGGATCCTGGCGGCCGTGATCGCCGTCGGGACCACCGCCGGTGCCCTGTGGCTCAACATCGCCGACTACGAGAACTTCCTCGACCTGATCGGCTCGGTGTTCGTGCCGATGTCGGCGGTACTGATCGCGGACTACTTCGTCGTCTCAGGACGGAACTGGGACCTGTCCGCGACGGCCCGCTCGCGCTGGCTAATGCTGATCCCGTGGGCCGCCGGTTTCGTCACGTACCAGCTCATCAACCCCGGCTACGTGTCCTGGTGGGCCTCGGCCTGGACGTCGTTCGGCCACGACATCGGCTTCACCCAGCAGAGCTGGATGTCGGCGTCGATCCTGTCGTTCTGCGTGTCCGCCGTGCTGACCCTGCTGGTCGGCGCGCTCGTCCGCCTCATCAGGCCCGCCAGCGGCAAATAATCTGGCCTTTCCGGGGCAGCCCGGGAGGCTCGCGCCCGTCGTCGTGAGACGCTGATCAAGAGCGGCGGGCCAAAGGGGGTGTCATGCGGGCACGCGAACCGGACTTCGACGGTGCCATCGAACGGGACGGGGTGCGAGTCGGCTACGCGAGCTTCGGCACCGGGGAGCCGGTGATCGTGCTGCTCACGTCGTGGGCGATCGTGCACGCCAGGCAGTGGAAGGCGCAGGTTCCCTACCTGGCGCGGCGGTTCCGGGTCATCACGGTCGAGGGCCGGGGGAACGGGCAGGCCGACCGGCCGGAGACCACGGCGGCGTACGACGACGCCGAATACGTGGCCGACGCGATCGCGGTGCTAGACGACGCCGGCGTAGACAGGGCCGTGATCGTCGGCCTGTCGATGGGAGGCCGGCACGCGCTGCAGCTGGCGGCCCGCCACCCAGAGCGGGCCGCCGGGGTGATCGCGATCGGCGCGGCGCTGCCCTGGGGGATCCCGCCGGACTTCGACCAGCCGAAGGACAGCTACGAGGGCTGGGGCAAGGCGAACCGGCACTACTGGCTGGCCGACTACCGCGGCTGGGTCGAGTTCTTCATGTCGCAGGTATTCACCGAGCCGCACTCGATCAAGCAGCGCGAGGATGGGGTCGGCTACGGTCTCGAGACCACCGCGCAGACGCTGCTGCTGACCGTCCCCGCCATTGGCGCGGTGCCGTCCGCGGAGGCGGAGGCCGTCTGCCAGCGGGTGCGCTGCCCGGTGCTGATCGTGCACGGCGACGAGGACGGGATCGTGCCGTACGAGACCGGCGTAGCGCTGGCACGGTGGACCGGCGGGCAGTTCGTGACGTTCCATGGCGGCGGGCACGCACCGACGATGCGTGATCCGGTCCGGGTTAACCTGCTCATCAGGGACTTCGCCGAATCCCTGGCGCCTGAATCCCTGGGCACGACGGCACCGCGGCAGACCTGGACTAGGGCCAGGGACCGCCGTAGGCGGGCGCTCTACGTCAGCTCGCCGATCGGGCTCGGCCACGTGCGCCGCGACCTCGCCATCGCCGCCGAACTGCGCGCCCGGCACCCGGATCTGGAGATCGACTGGCTGACTCAGCATCCGGTGACACGGGTGCTCGAGGAGCGCGGTGAGCACGTGCATCCGGCGTCGCGCTGGCTGGCCAGCGAGAGCTCGCACATCGAGTCCGAGGCGGGCGAGCATGACCTGAACGTGTTCCAGGCCGCCCGCCGCATGGACGAGATCATGATCGCCAACTTCATGGTCTTCCACGACGTGGTTTCCGAGGAGCCGTACGACCTGTGGATCGCCGACGAGGGCTGGGACGTTGACCATTTCCTCTTCGACAACCCCGAGCTCAAGCGGACCGCGTACGCGTGGCTCACGGACTTCGTCGGCTGGCTGCCGATGCCAGCAGGCGGCGTCGCCGAGGCCGTGCTCACCGGGGACTGGAACGCCGAGCACGTTGAGCGGATGCGGCGCTACCCCCGGCTGCGCGACCGGTCGATCTTCGTCGGTAACCCAGCCGACCTGGTGGACGAGCCGCTGGGGCCGGATCTGCCGAGCGTGCGGGAGTGGGCGCTCGAGCGCTACACCTGCGCCGGGTACGTCACAGGGAACACCGCGCCGCGGGACGCGGACGCGCTGCGCGCCGAGCTCGGCTACCGGCCCGGCGAGCAGGTCTGCCTGGTGACTGTCGGCGGATCCGGAGTGGGCCGGCACCTGCTGCGCAGGGTGACCGCTGCTTTCCCGCTGGCCGCGAAGCAGGTTCCTGGCCTGCGGATGATCGCGGTGACCGGTCCGCGGATCGACCCGGCGTCGGTCCCGGTGCCCGCGGGTGTGGAGGTGCGTGGCTACGTTCCCGACCTGCACCGGCATCTGGCCGCCTGCGACCTGGCGGTCGTGCAGGGCGGGCTGACCACCACGATGGAACTGGTGGCGGCGGGCAGGCCGTTCATCTACGTTCCGCTGGCCAGGCACTTCGAGCAGCAGATTCACGTGCCGCGACGGCTCGCGCAGTACGGCGCCGGGCGGCGCCTCGACTACGCGGCCGCCGACCCGGAGTCCCTAGCCGAGGCGATCGCCACCGATATCGGCCGCCCCGTTGGCTACCGGCCAGTGGAGACCGACGGCGCCGCCCGGGTGGCCGACCTGCTCGCGGACCTCCTCTAGCCGCCCGGAAGCCGGGCCATGGCTTCCTTGAGTTCGCTTCGCGATCCGACGGATAGCTTGCGGTAGATGTTGCGCAGGTGGTACTCGATCGTCTTCGGGCTCAGGAAGAGCGCGGCGGCGGTCTCCCTGGTCGTGTGCCCGCCGGCCAGGCTCAGCGCGATCTGGAGTTCCTGCGGTGTCAGGTCGTTCAGGGTGGTCTCATCGCGCCGCCGCGCGGTCTCGCCGGTGGCGGCAAGCTCGGCGCGGGCCATGTCCGACCACGGGGCCGCACCGAGGCGGTCGAACACCGTCACGGCGGCGCGAAGCTGTTCGCGGGCACGGACCCGCTGCCGCTCCCGCCGCAGCCGTGCGCCGTAGGCGAGGTGCGTGCGGGCGGTCTCGAAGGCGTCTGCCGTCTGGCCGTGCAGTTCGAGCGCGAGGTCGAAGTGGCGTTCTGACTCGCCCTCGCCCGCGAGCATCCCGTGGCATCGCGCGGCACGGGCCCGCGGCCAGGGCTGCGCCTTGGCGTCGGCGTCGCGGGAGAATTCCTCCGCGACCGCGGCGGCCTCCGGGGCGCGGCCGAGACGCAAGTAGATCTCGGTGAGTTCGGGCGCCGCGGACAGGTCGGCGTCCAAGATGGCGCGTGCGCGGAGCGCGGCGCGCTTGTCCTCGAAGCGGGCGAGCGCCGCCTCCGGTCGGCCAAGGCCCAGTTCCAGCTCGCCGAGGGCGCCGGTGGCCCATACCTCGCATACGCCCAGGCTCAGCTCCCCGGAAAGGGTCAGCGCCTCGGCGGCGTGCGCGCGGCACTGCTGTTCCCTGCCCTGCCTGGCCTCGAGCCGCGCGAGGAACGCCAGGTTCGCCGCGAGGTCGGTGTGCTGGCCAGCTTCCCTGGCCAGGCTGATCGCTTCATGGAAACTGGCTTGCGCTTCCGCCCACCGGTCCGTCGCCGCCTGATCGATCGCCACGTGGCCGAGCACGAAGGGCAGCACGCCGACCGCGGACTTGCGGCGCGCGGCGTCGAGCGCGCGGTAGGCGAGCGCCCGGCCGGTGTCCGCCTCGCGCAGCCAGATCGAGCCCATGGCCGCCCAGGCGAGCAGGCGCGGATCGTCGCGCAGTTCGTCGGACCGCTCGAGCACGTCCACCGCGGCACGCACCTCGGGCGCGCCCGGCTCGTCCTCGCCAGAGAAGATCAGCGCCATGCCCCGCGCGATCAGCGTGAAGAACGCGATGCGGCCATTCGCGTCGGGCGGGGCGATCGCGGCGGCCCGTTCGGCGGCCAGCCGCATGGCCGCGGCGTCGCCCGCGTAGAACGCGGCGTACGCCGCTTCCGCCAGCATCACGACGGCGCGTTCCTTATCGGCCAGCGCGGAATCGGCCAGCGCGGAATCGGCCTGCGCGGAATCGGCCTGCGCGGACCGTTCGGCGGCGGCGACCAGGATCCGCTGCCCTTCTGTGACCGGTCCGCGGTGGATGGCGATATGGCCGCGCAGGTGCTCGATCGCGATGGCTAGGTCTTCGTCGGGGGCGTGCCGGCCGGCCCGCCCGAGCAGCGCCACGGCGCGTTCGGCCTGACCGCCAAGCCAGGCGGCGTCGGCGGCGGCGTACAAGAGACTGGTCGTTTTCCCCGGAGCCAACCGCGCGGCGCGCTCGAACGCCCGGGACGAAACCTCGTAGGCGCCGCGTTGGTGGGCGCGCTGGCCGGCCTGCTCGAGCGCCGACGACGCGGCGTCGTCCGGGCCGAACGCGGCCAGCGCGAGATGCCAGGCCCGCCGGTCGGCTTCGGCGTCGGGCAGGGCGCTGGCCAGGGCACGGTGCAGCTCCCGCCGCCGTCCGGCCGGGGCGTCGTTGTAGACGGCGGACCTGGCCAGCGGATGGCGGAACTCGACACGCGAATCGCGCACGGTGATCAGGCCGGCCGCCTCGGCGGGGATCAGGTCGGGCAGGTCAAGCCCTACTAGCGGCGCGGCGCGGGCCAGCACCGGCACCTCGCCGCCGTCGACGGCCGCGGCCAGCGCGAGCGCGTCGCGGGTGCGCTGCGGCAGCGCCCGCAGCCGCTTCAGGTACACGCGGGCGACGCTGCTCACGGCGGCCAGCGGCGCGCCAGGCGGAAGCTCGGCCAGCCGGTCGCGCTCGCGGCCAAGCTCGAGGAGCGCGAGCGGGTTCCCGCCGGTCTCGCGGTGCAAGCGGTCGGCAAGCTCCCGGCTCAGCGGCTCCGCCCCCGGCGCATCCTGCCGCCTGAGCAGCTCGGCCGCCGATCCCAGATCGAGGCCGCCAAGTCGCAGGACCGGCAGGTCGGCGCCGTCAAGCAGCGACGGCTCATCCTGGCGCACGGCGAGGATGACCGCGACGGGATCGGCTACCAGGCGGCGGAACGCGAACAACAGCGCGTCGGCGCTCGACCCGTCCAGCCAGTGCGCGTCGTCCACAAGCACCGCCACCGGCGCCTCCTCCGAATAGGCCGCCAGCAGGCCCAAGGTGCCCGCGCCCACCGCGAACCGGCCGGGGGCGCCGGGCGCGCTGGCGGGCCGCAGCGCGAGCGCGCTCTCCAGCGCCGCGGCCTGCGGACCAGGGATCTGGCCGATGCCGGCCAGCGCGGGGCGCAGCAGCTCGAACAGGCCGCCGAACGGGATGTGCGCCTCCGACTGCACGCCGCGCGCCCGGAGCACGTTCATGCCAGCCGCCTGCTCCCCGGCGTAGCCGAGCAGCGCGGACTTGCCGATCCCCGGCTCTCCCACGATGGCGAGCACGCCGCTAGCACCCGCGCGGGCGGCCTCGAGCAACCGCGTGAGTGTCTGCTGCTCCTCGTCACGGCCGAGCAACATGTAGCGAGTGTACGGAGGCACCCGGTGCGAAGCCATGCCTCGTGATCTTGAACTAGGGGGCGTCCCCGAAGCGATGACGGTCCGGCGGCGCCTACGGTCCGGGGAAGGGAGTTTCAACCAAGAGGGGGACACAATGACCACGACCGACCAGCCCGCCGCCGTCGACACCGACAAGCTGATGGGATTCGTCTTCCGCGCCGTCGAGGAGGTAGGCGCGACGCTTAACGCCGCGCTTGTCGTCATGGGCGACCGGCTCGGCCTGTACCGGGGGCTGGCCGAGGGCCCACTGACGTCCGCCGAGTTGGCCGGGCGTACCGGCACCGCCGAGCGGTACGTGCGCGAATGGCTGAACGCCCAGGCCGCGGGTGGTTACGTCGGCTACGACCCGGACACCGGCCGGTACACCCTGCCCGTCGAGCACGCGATCGCGCTGACCGACGAGTCGAGCCCCGCCTACCTGCCAGGCCTGTTCCAGACCGCGCTCGGCTCGGTGCTCGACTCGCCGCGGATCACCGAGGCGGCCAAGACCGGGGAGGGTTTCGGATGGCACGCCCACGGCCACGATGTCTTCGAGGGCTGCGAGCGGTTCTTCCGTCCCGGCTACAACGCGAACCTCGTGTCGGCCTGGCTGCCAGCCCTCGACGGGGTGGTCGCCAAACTCCAGCGCGGCGGATGCGTGGCGGACGTGGGCTGCGGCCATGGCGCGTCGACGATCCTCATGGCGCAAGCCTTCCCGGCCTCCGCCTTCGTCGGCTCGGACTACCACGAGGGCTCGATCACGACGGCGCGCCAGCGGGCCGCGGAAGCGGGCGTGGGCGACCGAGTCCGTTTCGAGATCGCGCCGGCCGCGTCTTATTCAGGGACGGGGTACGACTTGGTCACCATGTTCGACTGCCTGCATGACATGGGCGATCCGATCAGCGCCGCCCGCCACGTTCGGCAGTCCCTGGCCGACGACGGCACGTGGCTGATCGTCGAACCCGCCGCCGGCGACCGGACGGAGGAGAACTTCAACCCGGTTGGCCGGACGTACTACGGTTTCTCGACCTTGCTGTGCACGCCGGCCTCGCTGTCCCAGGAAGTGGGCCTGGCCCTCGGCGCCCAGGCCGGTGAGGCCCGGATCCACGACGTGGTGACCAGCGGCGGCCTGACCCGCTTCCGCCGCGTCGCGCAGACCCCGTTCAACATCGTCTACGAGGCAAGGCCGTAACGGCCGCCGCGAGATCACCCGCGGCGGGCCATTCCTCAGGGTGGTCTGATCGCTTATATCTGGGGCATGGCTACCTCGATCGCCGATGTCATGGTGGCGACGCTGAAGGCGTCAGGTGTGCGCAGGGTGTACGGGATACCAGGGGACTCGCTGAACGGGTTCACCGACGCCCTGCGCCGGGACGGCGATATCGCCTGGGCCCATGTCCGGCACGAGGAAGCCGCGGCGTTCGCCGCCGCGGCGGAGGCGGCGCTGACGGGTGAGCTCGCGGTATGCGCGGGCAGCTGCGGACCGGGCAACCTGCATCTTATTAACGGCCTGTACGACGCCAACCGCAGCGGGGTGCCGGTGCTCGCGATCGCCGCGCACATCCCGGCGGAGGAGATCGGCGGGGAGTATTTCCAGGAGACACACCCGCAGGAGCTGTTCCGCGAGTGCAGCGTCTACTGTGAGCTGGTCAGCGTGCCCGCCCAGCTTCCCCGGGTGCTGGAGATGGCGATGCGCGCGGCCTTGCAGCGGCACGGCGTCGCGGTGGTCGTGGTGCCGGGCGAGGTGTTCCTCGACGACGCGCCGTCCGGCGCGCGGCCGACCGCCATCCGGCCCGTCTCGCCCGTGATCGTGCCGGACGATGAGTCGCTGGCGGCCGCCGCCCAGGTGCTGAACAAGGCGAATCGGGTGACCATCCTCGCCGGCGCGGGCTGCGCGGGCGCGCACGACCAGCTCATGCAGCTCGCCCAAGCGCTGCGGGCCCCGGTCCTGCACGCGTTCCGTGGCAAGGAGTTCGTCGAGTACGACAACCCCAACGACGTGGGCATGACCGGCCTGATCGGCTTCAGTTCCGGGTACCGGGCGATGGAACACTGCGACGCCCTGGTCATGCTCGGCACCGACTTCCCCTACCGGCCCTTCCTGCCGCAGGGGGTTCCCGTCATCCAGGTCGACGTGCGGGGCGAGCGGATCGGCCGCCGGGTCTGGGTCGAGGTTCCGCTGGTCGGCACGGTCAGGGACACGGTCGCCGCGCTGCTGCCCAGGCTGACGGCCAAGAGCGACTCCAAGCACGTGGACCAGATGACGGCGCACTACCGGCGGGCCCGCGCCCGGCTGGACCGGCTCGCCGAACCGGGCCATGGCGACTCGCCGCTGCACCCGCAGTTCGTCGCCGCCACGGTCAACCGCCTGGCCGCCGACGACGCGATCTTCACGGTAGACGTGGGTACGCCGTGCATCTGGGTGGCCCGCTACGTGCGGATGAACGGCAGCCGTCGGCTGGTCGGCTCGTTCAACCACGGCTCGATGGCCAACGCGCTGCCGCATGCCGTGGGGGCGCAGGCCAGCTACCCCGGTCGGCAGGTCATCGCGATGTCCGGTGACGGCGGCGTCGCGATGCTGCTCGGCGAGCTCATCACGTTGCGGCAGCTGCATCTTCCTGTGAAGGTCGTGGTGT
Organism: Trebonia sp.; assembly: GCA_035571275.1. Taxonomy (GTDB): domain Bacteria; phylum Actinomycetota; class Actinomycetes; order Streptosporangiales; family Streptosporangiaceae; genus Trebonia. The sequence continues at coordinate 7,043 of DATMKQ010000120.1, read as the reverse complement.
TCAACAACGGCGCGCTGTCCTTCGTGGAGCTCGAGATGAAGGCCGCGGGGATCGTCACCTACGGCACCGACCTGGACAACCCGGATTTCGCCGGGATCGCGGAGGCCGTCGGCCTGCTCGGGGTGCGCGTGCGCAACCACTCTGAGCTCGAGGATGGGCTGCGCGCGGCGTTCGCCCACGACGGCCCCGCGCTAGTGGACGTCCGGACGGAACGCTTCGAGCTGTCGCTGCCGCCCAAGCTCACGTATGGCGAGATCAAGGGCTTCACCCTCTACGCGACCCGGACGATCCTGTCCGGCCAGGGCACCGAACTCGTCGAACTGGCGAAGACCAACCTCCGCGATCTCGAGGCCGAATGACGTCCAGGGCCGCCGGCAGCCAAGACCCCGAAAACTTATTTCAGACGGTCTCCGCGGCCAGCCGGTCGATGCATTCCTGGCTGCCGCAGGTGCGGGCGCTGCCCGCAGCGCATGTCCGCCCGCAGGAACAGCGGCGGACGGTCCGCTCAAGCTCGCGGCGCTTCCACTCGTCCCACGGCACCAGTTCGCCGCCCAAGCTGACCACGCGCAGCAGCCCGCCGCCGTGCAGCAGCAGGAACTCGCGGTGTTCCACACGGGGTTGAACTGATTCCACAGCGCATCATTCTCAAGGTCAGGCGCCTTGCGGGCAAGGCAGTCAAGCGAGCAACTCCCTCCACGGTACCTCTACCCGCCGCGGGCCGCGCCCCAACTCCGCCTCGCGGCCCACGATGGCCCGCCCGCGACGCCCCGACCGCCGGCGAGAACGTGTCCTTCCAGGTCAGCCGTGTTGTCTGGGCGGTGGATGGTAGCCTCGTGGCATGGATCCGCAGGAGCTCGCCAACCTCGCGCATCTACGCCGGGCGCGGGATCTGATCGACAGGGAGTACTCGCGGCCGCTCGACGTGCCGACGATGGCGCGGCACGCCCTCATGTCGCCGGCGCACTTCTCGCGGCAGTTCCGGGCGGCTTACGGTGAGACGCCGTACAGCTACCTCATGACCCGGCGGATCGAGCGGGCGATGGCGCTGCTGCGCGGCGGTATGAGCGTGACGGACGCGTGCATGACGGTCGGCTGTACCTCACTCGGCTCGTTCAGCTCGCGCTTCACAGAGCTCGTCGGGGAGACGCCGAGCGCCTATCGCGGCCGCGAGCATCACGCCGTGATGGCGATGCCTCCGTGCGTGGCGAAGGCGGGCACCCGGCCGACCAGGAACGCGCCGAGCAGAAACAAAGAAGCGGCCCGCGAAGCCGCGGCCTAGTGTTGGCCGCATGACCATCGCACTCCAGGGCGTCCTGCCCAATGTCGTCTTCAGCGTCGACGATCGGGAAACATGATGCGGCTGTCGCAGGCGCCGGCGGCGTAGCCAGCCGAGAAGCCGCGGCCGCAGACATCACCAACCATGTCAGGAGATAGCGTGAGTGATTCGTCAACACAGGGAATCAAGACCGTCCTGCACCCCGTGACCGACGTCGAGGCGGCCAAGAAGGTGTACACCGCCCTGCTCGGCATGCCGCCACAGCATGACGCGCCCTACTACGTCGGCTATGACGTCGCGGGCCAGCACATCGGGCTGGTGCCCGGCGGTGGGGGCATGACTTCGCCGGTCGCCTACTGGCACGTAGCGGACATCGAGGCGAAACTAGCCGAGGTGATCGCCGCGGGTGCCGCCGTGAAGGAGGCCCCGCACGACGTGGGCGGCGGCCGCCTGGTGGCCGCGTTCACCGACCCCGACGGCAACGTCCTCGGGCTGATCCAGGACTAGTGCGAGGCCGGAACACGCCCGAACAGATGGAGACACGATGAGCACGGCCATGAGGACGGACACGAGGTCGCCCGCGTCGCCCGCTGCCGACAGCCACGATGTGATCCGCGTGCACGGGGCGCGCGTGAACAACCTCAAGCACGTCACCCTCGAGATCCCGAAGCGCCGGCTGACGGTGTTCACCGGCATTTCGGGATCGGGCAAGAGCTCCTTGGTGTTCGGCACGATCGCCGCGGAGTCGCAGCGCCTGATCAACGAGACCTACAGCGCCTTCGTACAGGGCTTCATGCCCACGCTGGCACGGCCCGAGGTCGATGTGCTCGAAGGCCTGACGACCGCGATCATCGTTGACCAGGAACGGATGGGCGCCGACCCGCGCTCCACGGTAGGCACCGCCACGGATGCCAACGCGATGCTGCGCATCCTGTTCAGCCGGCTCGGGCGGCCGCGCATCGGATCGTCTAAGGCGTTCTCCTTTAACGTCCCTTCGATCAGCGGCGCCGGCGCGGTCACGCTCGAGCGCGCCGGGAAGACAGTGAAGGAGCGCCGCAGCTTCAGCATCACCGGCGGCATGTGCCCGCGCTGCGAGGGCCGGGGCGCGGTCACCGATCTCGACCTCAGCCAGCTCTACGACGACTCCATGTCGCTCAACGAGGGCGCGATCACCGTCCCCGGCTACAAGGGGGGCGGCTGGAACTCTCGGCTATACATCGAGTCGGGTTTCGTCGACCCGGATAAACCGGTCCGCGAGTACACGAAGAAAGAGCTGCACGACTTCCTGCGCCACGAGCCGGTCAGGATGAAGATCGCGGGCATCAACATGACCTATGAGGGACTGATTCCGCGGATCCAGAAGTCGATGCTGTCGAAGGACAAAGAGGGGATGCAGCCGCACATCCGGGAGTTCGTGGAGCGCGCGGTGACCTTCACCGCGTGCCCGGAGTGTGGCGGCACCCGGCTGAGCGAGGCGGCCCGGTCGTCGAAGATCAAGGGGATCAGCATCGCCGACGCCTGCATGATGCAGATCAGCGACCTGGCGCAGTGGGTGCGGGGCCTGGTCGAGCCGTCGGTCGCGCCGTTGCTCGTGGCGCTCGGGGAGATACTCGACTCGTTCGTGGAGATCGGGCTCGGCTACCTGAGCCTCGACCGCCCGTCCGGCACGCTCTCGGGCGGCGAGGCACAGCGCACCAAGATGATCCGCCAGCTCGGCTCCGCGCTCACAGACGTCACCTACGTGTTCGACGAGCCCACCATCGGCTTGCACCCCCATGACATCCAGCGGATGAACGACCTGCTGCTCCAGTTGCGCGACAAGGGCAACACGGTGCTCGTCGTGGAGCACAAGCCGGAGGCGATCGCCATCGCCGATCACGTCGTCGACCTCGGCCCGGGGGCCGGCGCCGCCGGCGGCGAGGTGGTCTTCGAGGGCACCGTCGACGGGCTGCGCGCCAGCGGCACGCTCACCGGGCGGCACCTTGACGACCGCGCCTCTTTGAAAAAGGACGTGCGGGCACCGTCGGGAGCGCTGGAGGTCCGCGGCGCCAGCGCCCACAACCTCCAAGACATCGATGTCGACGTACCGCTCGGGGTGCTGGTGGTGGTGACCGGCGTGGCCGGGTCGGGCAAGAGCTCACTGATCGACGGCTCGGTGTCCGGCCGGGGGGGAGTGGTGTCGGTCGACCAGGGCGCGATCCGCGGCTCGCGGCGAAGTAACCCCGCTACCTACACCGGATTGCTCGACCCCATCAGAAGCGCGTTCGCGAAGGCCAACGGCGTGAAGCCGGCGTTGTTCAGCGCCAACTCCGAGGGCGCCTGTCCGAACTGCAACGGCGCCGGCGTCATCTACACCGACCTGGCGATGATGGCGGGCGTCGCCTCCACCTGCGAGGTGTGCGAGGGGAAGCGGTTCGAGGCGTCGGTGCTTGACTACCACCTCGGCGGCCGGGACATCAGCGAGGTGCTCGCGATGTCGGTGACGCAGGCCAGGGAGTTCTTCGGCGCGGGCGCGGCCCACACACCCGCCGCGGGAAAAATACTCGACCGGCTGTCCGACGTCGGGCTCGGCTACCTCAGCCTCGGCCAGCCGCTCACCACGCTGTCCGGCGGCGAGCGGCAGCGGCTCAAGCTAGCCACCCGCATGGCGGAGAAGGGCGGCGTCTACGTCCTCGACGAGCCGACCACCGGACTGCACCTGGCCGACGTCGAGCAGTTGCTCGGCCTGCTCGATCGGCTCGTCGACGGTGGCAAGTCGGTCATCGTCATCGAGCATCACCAGGCCGTGATGGCGCACGCCGACTGGATCATCGACCTCGGCCCCGGCGCCGGCCACGACGGCGGCCGGATCGTGTTCGAGGGCACACCCGCCGACCTCGTCGCCGCCCGTTCCACCCTCACCGGCGAGCACCTCGCGGCTTACGTCAGTGCCGACTGAGCCGATCGCGCGGCGGCCAGGTCGGCCGCGGCGGCGGCGCGGATCAGCGTGGAGTCGGCCGCGAGCGTCAGCATCGTGAAGCCGCAAGCGAGGTAGTGCTGGGCGTTCTCGCCAGCGCCCGCGTGGAGTCCGGCGATCTTGCCGGCTCCTCGCGCCGACCGTGCCAGCCCGCGGACGGTCGAGAGCAGCTCCGTGCTCGGCGGGACCAGCGTCTCGCTCAGTCCCAGCGACAGCGACAGGTCCTTGGGGCCGACGTAGATGCCGTCAATGCCGTCGATGCTGAGGATTTCCTCGACGTGGGCGACAGCCTCGGCCGTCTCGATCATGACCAGGCAGGTCACGCGGCTGTTGATGTCGCGAGCCTGGCGGGGCAGATCCCGCCTGATCGGGCCGAAGCTCCGGTCGCCGTCCGGAGGCAGCCGGCAGGCGCGGGCGATCGTGGCCGCCTCGTCCGCCGTGTTCACCATCGGGACGATGAGGATGTCGGCGCCGGCGTCGAGGGCCTGGCCGATATCGGCGAACGCGTGCGAAGGGACTCGCACCGCCGCTTTCGTCGCCGAGCCGGCGAACTCGCGTAGCAGCAGGCCGGCGTCGGCGAGGCTGATGAGCGAGTGCTGACAGTCGATGCCGACATAGTCATAGCCAGCCGCGATGAGCTCCGCCGTGATCTCGGTGCTGCCCATCTGGACCCAGGTGCCGAATCGCGGTTGTCCGCTCTCCGGCCACGTCGTGACCGCACTCGTGACCGCACTCATGACCGCACTCTAAGGGGTCAGGAGGGCAGGCAGGGTCTCATAGCCGCGCAGGACCCGCGTCGGACGGCGCCGGGCGCCGGGCAGCAGCCGCATGCCGGGAAACCGGTCGGCCAGGCTCCGCAACCCCACCTCGCCCTCCATCCGGGCGAGCGAGGCGCCGAGGCAGTAGTGCCGCCCGCCAGAGAAGGAGACATGGTCCCTCGCGTTCTCCCGTGCGACATCGAACCGTTCAGGGCGCTCGAACACCCGCGGGTCACGGTTAGCGCCCGCCAGCAGCGTCACCACGTGGGCGCCCTTGGGAACCTCGATGCCCGCCACCGAGGTCGTCCGCTCGCACACCCGTCCGGTCAGCAGGACCGGAGGGTCGAGCCGCAGTGCCTCGTCCACGGCGTTGGGCCACAGCGCGCTGTCCTCGCGCAGTCGGCTGAGCTGGCCGGGGTGCCGGTCAAGCAACGTGATCGCGTTCCCTAGCAGGTTGACCGTGGTCTCGAACCCCGCCGCCAGCACCAGCCCCGCGGTGGACCTGAGTTCGCGGTCGTCCAGCGTGCCCTTCTCGTCCCGCGCCTCGATCAGCTGGCTCAGCAGGTCCTCGCCCGGGTGGCGCCGTAGCTGCTCGATGTGGGCCACCAGCCACCGATCGAAGTCGCGCAGCCCGGCCGTGACCGAGCGATACCGCCGCCAGCCGAGCCCGTAGTCGAGGCTCGGTGCCCCGCGACGGCCAAGCTCCAGTACCCGCCCCCGGTGCTCGGTCGGTACGCCGAGGATCTCGCAGATGAGCGTGACCGGGAGCAGCGAGCAGTACGACGCGATCAGGTCGACAGGCGCTGTCGGGTCCAGGGCGTCGAGCAGTTCGTGGGCGATCTCCTGCGTCCGCACCCGCAGCCCCTCCACCGCCCGTGCCGTGAAGACCCGGGTGACCAGCCTGCGGTATCGCGTGTGGTCTGGCGGCTCGGTCACCAGCAGCGATGGCGGCTGAATGGGATGCGTCACGTGGGGGGCGGACCAGTCGAGCAGCCGTCCCATCGGGCCGTCGGCGCGCGCCGGGAAGCCGGACCGGAAATCTGGGCTGGACAGGACCTCCTTGACCACCGCGTGGTCGACCGTGAGGTAGGTCAGCCGCGACCGCAGCAGTGGTCCCGCGGTGCGGGCCTCGTCCAGCAGATCCCAGGTCTGATCCCCGGATGTGGGCGCGAGCATCAGGCGACCTTGCAGGTCACCGCGCCGCGCGGCCGCGCGTATCGCCAGCCGCGGCAGGCCGTGCGCTAGTCCCCAGTAGACGTTGGAGCGCACCTCCTCCCGCCAGCCCGGCCTGGGCGGGTCGCGGTCGACGGGAGTGTCCGGCGCGGGCGCGGTCAGGGAATCGGCGGTCATGGGCTCTCCTGCGGCGGCCTATAGTGGTACGTTGACGTACCAGCAGCCACGGTACGCGCACGTACCAGTCGATGCAAGGCTTTTCCGCTCATCGAGGAGCAGCGATGGAGACCACCCAAAGCGCGAGCCCGCGCGACCGGCTGCTAGCCGGCCTGGCCGTCGCGCTGCGGGAGCGTTCGTACCGGGATATCACCGTCGCCGACGTGGTCCGCCACGCGCGAACGTCCCGGCGAACCTTCTACGAGCACTTCGCCGATAAGCAGGACTGTCTGGTCGCCCTCCTGGAGGAGGAGAACAAGCGCACGGTGGCGCGCATCGCCGCCGCCGTGAACCCCCGCTCACCCTGGCAGGTGCAGGTGCGCCAGGCGATCGAAGCATGGATCGCCGGCGTGACCGACGATCCGAGCGTGAAGCTGTGCTGGATCCGTGTTGTCCCCTCGCTGGGCGACGCCGCCCGCCCGCTCCTGCGCCGGACGATGGCAGCCTTCGCCGACCTGATCCGCGCCCTCGCGGAAAGCGCCAAGCTAGCCGGCGCCGACGTGACCCCGCCCACCCCGCAGGAGACGGTCATGCTGCTTGGCGGCCTCAACGAACTGATCGCCAGCACCGTCGAAGACGGCGGCGACGTGCACAGCATCATCAACGTCGGCACCGACGTGGCGATCCGCATCCTCGCCCCGCACGCCGCCCTAACCGCCGCCCT
>DATMKQ010000119.1:0-3447 GCA_035571275.1 Trebonia sp. | reverse complement strand
TACCGGCAAAGTAGCAGCTAGCGATGACCCTCGGTCAGGCGGACTTGTCGCGGGGAATGCGCCGGGACACCTCGCGTGGGACGAGGGTCGGGTTGACGTTCTCGAGGACCGCCTCGCGGGTGATGACGACGCGCTCGACATCCTTGCGGCTCGGCACCTCGTACATCACCGACAGCAGTACTTCCTCCATGATCGCGCGCAGGCCGCGGGCCCCGGTACCGCGCAGGTTCGCCTGGTCGGCGACCGCCTCGAGCGCGTCCGGAGTGAACTCGAGGTCCACACCGTCCAGCTCGAACAGCCTGTTGTACTGCTTGACCAGGGCGTTGCGCGGTTCGGTGAGGATCTGGATGAGCGCCTCGCGGTCGAGGTTGTGCACGCTCGTGATGACCGGGAGCCGGCCGACGAACTCGGGGATCATGCCGAACTTGAGCAGGTCCTCCGGCATTACCTCGGCGAAGGCGTCCTCGGTGATGTGCTTGCTGCGGACGCGGAGCACGCCGTTGAAGCCGATCCCGTTGTTGCCGGACCGCTGCTCGATGATCTTCTCCAGGCCGGCGAACGCCCCGCCGCAGATGAACAGCACATTGGTGGTGTCGATCTGGATGAACTCCTGGTGCGGGTGCTTGCGGCCGCCCTGCGGCGGCACGCTGGCCGTGGTGCCCTCCAGGATCTTCAGCAGCGCCTGCTGGACCCCCTCGCCCGAGACGTCCCTGGTGATGCTCGGGTTCTCGGACTTGCGGGCGATCTTGTCGATCTCGTCGATGTAGATGATCCCGGTTTCCGCCTTCTTGACGTCATAGTCGGCGGCCTGAATCAGTTTGAGCAGGATGTTCTCGACATCCTCGCCGACGTAGCCGGCCTCGGTGAGGGCGGTCGCGTCCGCGATGGCGAACGGCACGTTGAGCAGCCTGGCGAGAGTCTGCGCGAGCAGCGTCTTGCCGGATCCGGTCGGGCCGAGCAGCAGGATGTTGGACTTGGCCAGCTCCACGCCGTCGTCGCCCGGCCGGTCCCCGCCCGACTGGACTCGCTTGTAGTGGTTGTACACCGCGACGGAGAGCGCCTTTTTAGCCTTGTCCTGGCCGATCACGTACGCGTCGAGGAACTCGTAGATCTCGCGCGGCTTCGGCAGGCTGTCCCATTTGAACTCGGACGGCTCGGAGAGCTCTTCTTCGATGATCTCGTTGCAGAGATCGATGCACTCGTCGCAGATGTACACGCCTGGACCGGCGATGAGCTTCTTGACCTGCTTCTGGCTCTTCCCGCAGAACGAGCACTTCAGCAGGTCCCCACCGTCACCGATGCGTGCCACCCAGTTTCTCCTTTACATGGGGCCGCCGGCTCCGGCCTGCGTCGCGGGCCGGGCGCGGCGGGCATGTCCCGCCATGCCGTCAAGCTGTGCTATCTGACGGTACCGCCTTCGGAGGTCCGATGGACCAATCAAACCCCCTCAGCGGCCCGGGAGGGAAGAGGTGAAATCCTCCCGCACCCTCCTGGTTAGGACGACACTACCTCCGGGATGCGCTCCGACCCACGCTTGAGCACGGTCAGCACCTCGTCGATCATGCCGTAGTCCTTGGCCTCGGCGGCCGTGAGGAACTTGTCCCGCTCGATGTCGCGGCGGATGGTTTCCTCGTCCCGGCCGGTGTGCCGGGCGATGATGACCTCCATCGAGGTGCGCATCCGCAGGATCTCCCTGGCCTGGATCTCCATATCGCTGGACTGGCCGTAGCCGCCCTCGGTGGCGGGCTGGTGAATCAGGATCCGGGAGTTCGGCAGCGCCATCCGCTTGCCCTTGGTGCCCGCCGCGAGCAGCACCGCGGCCGCGCTGGCCGCCTGGCCGATGCAGCAGGTGGTGATGTCGGGCTGGATGAACTGCATGGTGTCGTAGATCGCCATCATGGACGTCATCGACCCGCCGGGCGAGTTGATGTACATGGTGATCTCGCGGTCCGGGTCGATCGCCTCGAGGGTGAGCAACTGGGCCATGACGTCGTTCGCTGAGGCGTCGTCGATCTGGACGCCGAGGAAGATGATCCGCTCCTCGAAGAGCTTGTTGTACGGGTTCATCTCCTTGATCCCGTACGACGTGCGCTCGACGAAGGACGGCAGCACGTACCGTGACTGCGGGTACCGGCTGAAGTCGGTCACGTTCGTCTCCTAATCGTGGTTCGGCTGGGTCTCAGGACACCGGGCCCGCCGAGGGGACCTCGAGGGCGCTGCGGACCACGTGGTCGACGAAGCCGTACTCCTTCGCCTCCTCGGCGGTGTACCAGCGGTCGCGGTCGGCGTCCATCTCGATCTGCTCGACGGTCTGGCCGGTGTGATAGGCGGTGCGCTCGAAGAGCGTGCGCTTGATGTAGAGCATCTGCTCGGCCTGGATCCTGATGTCCGAGGCCGTGCCGCCGATGCCGCCGGACGGCTGGTGCATCAGGATCGTCGCGTGCGGCATGGCGTAGCGCTTGCCCTGGGTACCCGCGGTCAGCAGGAACTGGCCCATGGACGCGGCCATGCCGAACGCGTACGTGGCCACGTCGTTGGGCACGTACTGCATAACGTCGTAGATCGCCATCCCCGCGTAGACGGAACCGCCCGGCGAGTTGATGTACAGCGAGATGTCACGCTTGCCGTCCTCGGAGGACAGCAGGAGCATCTCGGCGCAGATCCGGTTGGCGATGTCGTCGTCCACCTGCTGGCCGAGGAAAACGATGCGGTTGCGCAGCAACCGCTGGAACAGCAGTTCTCCTGGCATCACGGGGGCGTCAAGGGTGGCCGTCCTTGCGACTAGCTCGGCTGGCTCAAGTGGCTGTGTCACGTGGTCACCTGCTCCGATCACTTCGGGTGTCGATGATTGGACATTAACGCCACCGCGGAGCGACCGGGTCCGCCGCAGCCCGCTGTTCGCTACCGGCGCACGCAGTTGCGCCCTTGCTGCGCTAAGTCGCGACCCCGGGAGGCCGTATCAGGCCTCGTCGGTGTCCGCGGTCTCGTCGGCCGCGTCCTCCTCGTCGGCGTCCTCCTCGTCGGCGTCCTCCGCGGAATCCTCCTGGCCCTCGATGGTGCCGGCGACGTCGACCGAAAGGTCCTCGACGTCGATGTCGGACTCCTCCCCCGCCTCCGCGGCGGCCTGGGCGGCGAGCATGCTGTCGACGTCGGAGTTGAGCGACTCGATCTCGGTCTTGACGTCGATCTCGTTGCCTGCCTCGTCGGTCACCTTGACCCGCTCGGCGACGAGCGTGGCGGCCTTGCTGCGGAGCACCTCGGTCACCGCCGCGCCAATCTGCCCGGACTCAGACAGCTGCCTGGCCAGGTACTCAGGCCCGACGCCCATCCGCTGCGCCTGGTCGGCGACGAAGTAGGACAGTTCGGCCTGGTTCACCGAGAGGTCCTCGGTGCGGGCGACCTCGTCGAGGACGAAGCTGACCTTGACGCTCCGCTGCGACTGCTCGA
>DATMKQ010000118.1:0-14954 GCA_035571275.1 Trebonia sp. | reverse complement strand
GCGCGGCGCTGATGGAAGAGGCGTTCCTGGCCGCCAAGGCCGGTGAGCACGGCTACCTGGCCGGGAAGGACGCCGAGGCGGTCGCGTGTGACGCGCTGATCGTGCCGGTGGTGACCGGCAGCCCCGACTGGCCGGTCATCGCCCAGATGGTCACCGTGGTGCTGGCCGCGACCGGGCACCGCCGCCCCGCGCAGCCGCTGCCGCCGCAGGCGTGGCAAGCGCTGCAGTACGCGCTGGCCAAGCTGGCGATCGAGTTCTTGTCCGGCCCGGGGTCGCTGGCCTCGATCTTGCGTACCGGGCTGCTGGGCGCCCCGTTCAACACTAAGAGCGTCCCGCTCGACGTCGGCTACAGCGAGAACATTCCCGAGCCGATCCGCCGGGCCGTGATCTTGCGGGACAGGAAATGCGCGTGGCCGGGCGGCTGCGACAGGCGCCCGGCGGTCTGTGACGTGCATCATGTCAGGCATAAGAAGGACGGCGGCCCGACCAGCGTCACAGACTGCTTGTTGCTGTGCCAGTATCACCATGACATCTGTATTCACCGGTGGGGCTGGGAAATCGAACTCCTGCCAGACGGATCGGTCCGGGCCTTCGGCCCCCAGGGCCAGGTCATCAGAAGCCACGGACCGCCGCCCGCCCAAGCTGCCTAAGGTCGACACGAATCACCCGGATCTGGTGTCGCTTCCTCACCTGCCTGGCGGTAAGTCTGGTGCTTAGCCAACCGAAGGGAGATCCTCCGTGAGCACCGAGCAGCGAGAAAATCTCGAAGCGATCCTGCGGCAGTCCGCCTTCCCCGTCGACAGCGACGTCGGCGAGCTGCGGCGGCTGCTCCGCGAGCTGACATCGGCGCAGCCGCTGCCCGCCGACGTGACCGTGACCGCAGCCGCACTGGGCGGCGTCCCAACTGCCGACATCACACTCGACGGAATCGAACCTCGCCATGTTGTCCTGTACTTCCACGGCGGCGTGTACGTACTGGGGGACGCGTTCCAGGCCGCTGGTCTGGCCTCGCAGATCGGCCGGCGGACCGGCGCCAAGGTCATCTCGGTTGACTACCGGCTCGCCCCCGAGCACCCGTACCCGGCGGCGGTTGACGATGCTCTGGCCGCCTACGAAGCACTCCTGCGGGGCGGCACGGCCCCGTCGGACATCACCTTCGCAGGAGAGTCCGCCGGTGGCGGGCTCGCGGTCGCCACCATGGTCAACGCCCGAGATCACGGGCTACCGTTGCCAGCCGCGGCCTTCGTCATGTCGCCGTACGCCGATCTCACCCTGGCCGGGGCGACCATAGAAACCAAACGCGAGGTCGACCCGGTGCTCAGCCGGGAAAACCTCCAGGCCCGGGTCCCCGACTACACGTCGGGACAGGACGCCGCTATCGGCCTCATCAGCCCCGTATTCGCCGACCTGTCCGGCCTGCCGCCGCTGATCATCCAGGCGGGAACTCACGAGGTTCTCCTGGACGACGCCATCCGCCTCGCGCGACAGGCCGCCGTGGCCGACGTCGATGTCACCCTCGACATCACCCCCGGGGTGCCGCACGTCTTCCAGGCCTATTACCCGATCCTCGACGAAGCGGCCGCCGCACTGGACAGAGCCGGACAGCTCCTGTCGGCCCATCTCGCCGGCTCAGAACGCGTCACCGCATAGGGCGACCGGCGGCCAGCAACCGCAGCTCCCGAGCGCGCCGCACGGCCGAGGTGCGGTCACGAACCTGGAGCTTGGCATAGATGCTGCTGATATGCGCGTTGACGGTGTTCGGCGAGACGGACAGCTCGCCGGCGATCTCAGGCCGGGAGAGGTTCGTCGGCAGATACCGCAGCACCCGCAGCTCGCCCGGGCTGAGCTCCTCGGCCGGCGGCAACGAGGACTGCTCCCTGGCCGCCGGGGACGCGCCGTGGAGGACGTCGAGGATGTCGGCGAGCAGCGAGGCGTGCGCGGTCTGGTGCCGGGGCAGCGCCTCGAGCAGCTCCGCTGAGCCGGTCATCGCGAACGGCAGGACCAGCCGGTCAGACTCCGACAGGGCCAGTGCGCGTTCCGCCGCATGGTTCGCCGCGCGGTGGTCTCCGAGCTCGCGATGGGCGAGCCCGGCGAGCAGGTACGCCTCAACGACCGTGACGTAACCAAGGACCGGCGCCGTGCCATCGAGAACATCGCGCAACGCGCCCAGGGCTCCGGCCGGATCGCCTTCCGCGAGGTAGATCACCGCGCTGGCGTTACGTATCTCACCGGAGCCGGCCCGCTCGTCATCAAGCGCCGCGAGGCGGGCGCGGGCTTCGCCGGCCAGCCCGAGCCGGGCCTGGGCGGCGAGCAGCCAGCCGGTCATCTGGCTCGCCAGCGCCTGCGATCCCGCTAGCTGCGATGCCAGGTCTTGAGCCGCGCCGAACTCCTCGAGCGCCTCGTGGTGGCGGCCGCGACCGGCGTGCAGCATCCCGGTCGTCTGGTGCAGCAGCAGCCTGATGTCCGGCCCGGTGTCGGTTTGCAGAGCCCGTTCGGTACGCCGCAACCACCGCTCGCCCTCGTCGAACTCACCAAGCAACACCATCGTGCCGGCGAGTGTCATCAGCGCGGGTGCGATCACCGGTTCCGTGCCCCAGCCGTACCGTTCGGCGAGCGCGATCGCCTCGCGGCAGCGCCGCTGGGTAGTGGCGAACGCATCGCTCTTCGGCGTGTCAGCACCATGGAAGATATACGCGTAACTGAGCTGCGCCAGGCAGCCGACTTCGAGGTAGGGGCGGCCGATCTCCCGGGCCAGGACGGCGCCGTCCTGGAGGTGGCGTTCGGCGTCTGGCAGCCCGAGCGTCCACGCTTCTGCGGTCCCTAGGTTCATCAGCGCCACCGCGCGCAGATCGCTGCCCAGGGCGATGTCCTCGTCGGACTGGCCGGATACCGGGGAGTCAAGGAGCCTGACGTGCTCGATTACGCCGGCCAGGTGACCGCGCCGCCGGGCCAGCGCCAGCTGCAGCGACGCGATCGCCACGCCAAGACGGCGGCGGCGATCCGGCGGCGTCGTCAGGACGTGCGCCTCGGCGACCGCCAGGTGAGCGGCCGCCTCGTCCAGGCGCCCATGGGTAAGGTCGCCCATCGCGCGCACCAGGGCCAGCTCGGGGTGATCCGCGCCCGGCGGGAAGGCCCGCACCAGCGCCTGCATGGTCTGCGCTTGCCCGTCGAGCGTCAGCCTGAACGAATGGTCGGCGAGCAGCCGGGCCGCATCAGTCCAGTCGCCCGCCTCCTGCGTATGCCGGATGGCGTTGACGACCTGGCCCTGCACGGTGAACCATCCGGCGGCGCGCCGGTGCAGCGCGGGTACTGCCTCGGGCAGCGTCCGACGCAGCTCCAGCCGCAGGAAATCCACCAACAGGTGGTGGTAGCGGAACCACACGCGCTCGGGGTCCAGCGATTCGACGAACGCGTTCGCATCTTCGAGACTCAGCAGGATCCGTTCGGAGCCAGGGCGGCCGGTCAGCAGGTCGGCCAGCTCTCCGTTGACGCGGTCGAGCAGGGAGGTGCGCAGGAGCAGATCCTGGACGTCGGGCGGCTGGCGTTCGAGCATCTCGGCGAGCAGGTACTCGGCGACCGTGCGGTCGCTGCCGGAGAACTCCGCGACGAATCGCTCCGGGTCGGGGTGACCGGCCAGCGAGATCGCCGCGAGCCGCAGGCCGGCGGCCCACCCTTCGGTCCGCTGGTGCAGCCGCGCCGCCCCGGCCGCGGACAGCGCGATGCCCGAGGCGTCGAGAAGCTCACGGGTTTCGCGCTCGGTGAAGCGCAGATCGGCCGCGCGGATCTCGGCTAGCTCACCGGCCAGGCGGAGCCGATGCAGCCGCGGTCGCAAATCGTGACGCGTGGTCAGTATCGCGTGCACGTGCGGGGGAAGGTTCATCAACAGCCGGGTGAGCTGAGGGAGTGCTTCTGGCGAAGTCAGTTCATGGAGATCATCGATAACCAACGTGATGCCGCCGCGAGCATCGGCGAGCTCCGACAGCACCCGATCGACCATCGCCGCTGCATTGAAGCCGGGCGTCGCCGCTGACGGTTCCGCGCGGCCGGCCGCGGCCGAGGCGCGCCGGATCGCGTCGAGCAGGGCGAGCCAGAACTGCTGGGCGTCTTGCTGGTCGCGTTGCACCTGCAGCACGGCGAGCCGGCGCGGCTGCCCCGGACTGTCGGCCCAGGCGCGCAGCAGCGACGTCTTCCCGCTGCCGGCCGGAGCCGAGATGATCGTCACCTTCCGCGTCGCCGCGTGATCCAGGGCAGCGAGAAGATCGCCCCGGTCGATCAGCCGGGGAATTGCTTGAGCCACCCTCAAAGGCCTGCCTTGATAGCTACGCCGGACACCCCCGCGTCGGTGACGCCGCCCTGACGCCTTTCCCCTCGGTACCAGGCCAGCGCGCGCACTGTCAACCGCCCGGTTCTCGTTACCGGCTGGCTATTTGCCACCCTTCGTTCCAAATAAGAGAGATTTATCCGAACGAAAGGTTGCCTCTCCTCCAACTAGGCTGTCGCCCGGAACGTCCGACGATTCCAGGGGAGGTCGCGTGAACACCGACTCCGGCCTGGCCGCCACTGGGGTGGCCGCGACCGAATTCGCCAAGCTTGCCGCGGACTACCTGGACGACCTCGCGCGGCGGCATCCCGACGCTGCCACCGGGCTGGGGGACCACCGCTTCGACGACCTCCTCCCCGACGACTCCGGCCCAGCCCGCGCCGACGAACGCCGCGCGCTCGACGGCTTCGCCGTCCGGCTGGACCGCATCGACACAGCGGCGCTGCCGGCCGAGATCCGGGTCGACGCCGCGATGCTGGCGGACGGCATCGCGCGCCGGGTATTTGAGATCGACGAGCTACGTGAGCATGCCTGGAACCCGCTGCGCGCCAACCCGGGCAAGGCCATGTACCTGCTGCTGGCTCGGGACTTCGCGCCGCTTCCTGACCGGCTCGCCGCGCTCGCCGGGCGCCTGGCCCAGATCCCGCGGGCGCTGGAGGTGGCCCGCGATCAGCTGGAGAACATGCCGAAGGTGCACCTGGAGACAGCCATCAGCCAGTTCGACGGCACGATCAAGCTGGTGGCCGGCGGGGTCGACAACGCACTGCGACAGTCCGGCACCGTCGCTAACCGCAAGGCCGTGGATAAGGCACGCCCCGGCGCGCTCGAGGCGCTCGCCTGGCACCGCGGCTGGCTCGCCGCCAAGAATGCCGAGAACCCGGAAACAGACCCGCGCATCGGCCCGGAGCGCTTCGCCCGCAAACTCTCCCTCACCCTGTCCGCGCAGGCCGACTCCGAGGCGATCTTGTCCCGCGCCGAGAAAGACCTGGACCGGGTCACCGGAGAAATCACCGAGCTGGCCGCCGTGCTAGGCGGCACGCCCCGCCAGGTGCTCGACCAGCTCGCGGCGGCCGCCCCGGACGAATCGACCATCTTGCGGTTCTGCGCGGGCGCCCTCGCCGCGCAGACCGAGTTCGTCCGTGCCGCCAAGCTGGTCACGCTCTATGACGACCCCGTTGAGCTGATAGACATGCCGGAGATCGACCGCGGCATCGCGGTCGCCTACTGCGATTCGCCTGGTCCGCTGGAGACGACGCCGCTGCCCACATTCCTGGCGGTCGCGCCTGTTCCGGCCGGCTGGACGCCCGAGCGGAAGTCCTCGTTCTACCGCGAGTACAACCGGCACATGGTGCATAACCTGATGGTGCACGAGGCGATGCCCGGCCACTATTTGCAGCTGCAGCATTCGCGCCGGTTCAGCGGTGCCACCAGGATCCGCGCGGCCCTGCGGTCGGGAGCGTTCATCGAAGGCTGGGCCGTCTACGCCGAAGAGCTCATGGCACGACACGGGTACCCAGGCGAGGGTGATCCGCGGACGGTGCGCATGCAGCAGCTGAAAATGCAGCTCCGCACGACGATCAACGCGATCCTGGACGCCAGGGTGCACGCCCACGACATGACCGAGGCGCAGGCGATGGCGCTGATGACCGGCCGCGGATTCCAGGAGGAGGGCGAGGCGGCAGGCAAATGGCGCCGCACCCTGCTCACCTCGGCCCAGTTGTCGACCTACTACGTCGGCTACACCGAGGTCAGCGACCTGGCGGCGGAGCTGACCGCCGCCGGCGGCACCGAACATGCCGTCCACGACCGCATGCTCGCGCATGGCTCTCCGCCGGTTCGCCTGCTTCGCACCGTGGCATGACCTCCGCACCGCGAGGCCTTGCGGGCAGGGTGAAGCCTGAGGATGATGGTGTCTGGCGATGAGGCTCGCCATAACCGCGCGGCGGTGGTCGCGCTGATGGCCTCTACCCCTTGTAACTGGCCTTCGGGCCGCGCGGGTAGGAGGCATCACGGTGGACGTACCGCTGGAACCGCCATGCATTAATCGTGGGCTCGCGCGGTGAGCGCGGCCCTCCCGATCCCCGTCATCCAGCTGCTGCAGGTTCTCACCGTCGCGCTAGGCGCGCCCGCCATCACGGGCGTGATCGCGAAGGTAGAGGCAAGACTGCAGGGCCGACGGGGGCCGCGGGTGTTGCAGCCCTATTACGACCTGTACAAGCTGTGCCGCAAAGAGGCGCTCGCGCCCGAGCAGGCGAGCTGGTTCTTCCTCGCCGCGCCGGTGATCGCGGTGGCGGCGTACCTGACGATCCCGCTGCTGATCCCGGTGCTAACCACGTACGGGCTGCCGCTTGGATACATGGGCGACATACTCGGCGGCGGTTTCCTGCTGTCGCTGGCTAGCTTCGTGGTGGCGACGGCGGCGCTGGAGACCGGTAGCCCGTACGCTCAGCTGGGGTCGAGCCGGGCCAAGACGTTCTCGGCGATCACCGAGCCGGTCGTGCTGTTCGTGGTGTTCACGGTGGCGCTGCTGACCGGCACCGACCTGCCGTACGCGCTGGCCGCCACGGTGCGGTCGAGTGCCGGGCAGGTCATCCGCCCCGCGCATCTGCTGGCGTCGGCCGCGCTGTTCATGGTGATCCTGCACGAGACCGGCCGGATCCCGGTCGAGACGCACACCGGCACCAACGAGTTCGGGATGATCGAGGAGGCCCGCTCGTTCGAGCACTCCGGGCCGTACTTCGCCCTGTTGAAGTGGGGCAGCGAGCTCAAGCAGCTGATCCTGTTCACGATCCTCGCCGACGTGTTCGTCGTGCCGTGGGGGCTGGCGTCGAGCCAGCGGCTGGGCGCCGTCGCGCTGGCGATCGTCGCGCTGCTGGCCAAGGCCACCGCGGTCGGATGCGTGGTGGCGGTCATCGACAACTCGTTCGCCAAGCTGCGCCTGTTCAAGATCACCGAATACGTCTCCGCCGCGTTCCTGCTCGCCGTGCTCGGCGTATTCACGCTCTACCGTGGGGGCGGCTGATGGTGCAGCCCCCCGGCATCTACCAGGGCGCGGCCAACGTCATCGCGGCGCTGATGCTGCTGCTCGAGTTCGGCATGCTGCGCCAGGCCCTCGTCAGGGATCAGGTCCGGTTGTACGCCGCCCAGTCGGCGCTGCTCTCCGTGCTGGCCGTCGTCATCGCCGCTGACAGGAACCTGCCCGACCTGTACGCGCTGGCCGCGTTGTCGGCGGCGCTGAAGGTGGTCGCGGTGCCGCTGGTGCTGCGTCGCCTGCTCCGCACGGACGACAGCGATGAACCGGCTGGCGTCGCCGGCAGCTACACGCTGAATCCGGCCAGCGCGGTGCTGGCCAGCATTGGCCTGGCCGCGTTCGGGTTCTTCACGTTCGGCGCCTTTCACCTCAACGGCCCGGCGGCCCCGGCGCTGGCGCTGGCGATCGCGGGGGCG
Organism: Trebonia sp.; assembly: GCA_035571275.1. Classification (GTDB taxonomy): domain Bacteria; phylum Actinomycetota; class Actinomycetes; order Streptosporangiales; family Streptosporangiaceae; genus Trebonia. The sequence goes on along the minus strand of DATMKQ010000118.1, from coordinate 7,186 downwards.
ATGGTGTTCGTCGCGTTCGGCTTGATGATCGTGCGCCATGACGTGGCCTCCCAGGCGGTCGGGTTCTTCTCGCTTGAGAACGCGATCTCGCTCGCGGCCCTGGTGGTGGCAGCCGGGCTGCCGCTGATCCTCGAGACCGCGATCCTGTTCGACCTGCTGGTGGCGGTCGTGGTGTTCGGGATGCTGATCCGCGCCCATCACTCCCGGGCCGAGTCTATGTCCACCGGCGACCTCACGCGGTTGCGGGGGTGACGTCGATGCTCGCCGCCACCTTCGCCATCTTGATCGTCCCGCTCGCCGCGGCGGTCGCGTGCCTGGTCATGCCCGGCCCCGCGGCGCTGCGGATAGCGCCAGCGCTCACCGTGATCGCGGGTATCACGTCGTTCGCGCTGGTCCTTGCCCTCGTCCCGGACACCGCGCACGCTGATCTCAGCTACCTGTCCGGTTACGTGCGCGCCGACGCGGTAAGCGTGATCTTCCTGCTCGCGACCGGGTTCTTGTACGCGGCGGTAGCGGTCTACGCGGTCGGCTACCTCAGAACGCACCGTGATGCCACGTACGCGCGCCGGTTCTACGCGGGGTTCAACGCGTTCGCCTGGGCGATGCTGGCCGCGCCGCTGATGGGCAGCCTGGCGCTGCTGTGGATCGCGGTCGAGGTCACGACCATAGTCTCGGCTCTCCTGGTCGCGATCGAGGCGACGCCGACAAAGGAGGGCGACGGCGCCGCAGAAGCCGCCTGGAAGTATCTCCTGATCGCCTCGGCCGGCCTGGGCCTCGCGCTGCTGGCCACCATCTTCGCCTATTACGCCGGGGCCCAGGTGCTCGGCGAGCACTACAACCTCGCCATCGCGCCCCTCATCCAGGCCGGACCCCGGCTCCCGGCCACCCCGGTCCGGCTGGCGTTCCTGCTCGCAGTGCTCGGCTACGGCACCAAGGTCGGCCTGTTCCCCGTGCACACCTGGCTGCCGGACGCGCACTCAGAGGCGCCGACGCCGGTGTCCGCGCTCCTGTCCGGGTCGCTGCTCGCGGTCAGCTTCTACGCGATCCTGCGGTTCTACCAGGTCACCGCGGCGAGCCTGGGGACCGGGTTCCCGCGGGACGCGCTGCTCGCGTTCGGGGTAGCGTCGCTGGTGCTCGCGGCGCTGTACGTGTTCGGCCAGCGGGACGTCAAGCGGCTGCTCGCCTACTCCAGCGTGGAGCACATGGGCATCCTGGCGGTCGGCGTGTCGTTCGGTGCCCCAATCGCGCTTGGCGGGGTCTTGCTGCACGTGATGGCGCACGCCGCGGCGAAGGGAAACGCCTTCATGAGCGCGGGGGTGTTCACGGTCAAATACGGCACTAAGCAGATGTCCTCCATGCGCGACGGCATGCGCCTGCTGCCGTGGAGCGGCCCGCTGTTCCTCCTGGCGGTCTTCGCGCTGTCCGCGCTGCCGCCGTTCGGCATCTTCCGCAGCGAGTTCCAGATTGTCGCGGGCGGCCTCGGCAGCGGCAGTTACGCCGCCGCCGCGGTCCTGGTGGTGCTGGTCACGGTCGCCTTCTTCGGGCTGTCCGCGTCGGCGACCAGCATGCTCCTGACACCTTCGCCGACCGCGAAAACCGCTGCCGTCCGCGGGGAGCCCAGCGCCTGGATGGTGGTCCCGGTACTGGCCGGGCTGGCGGTCCTCGTGCTGCTCGGCGTGCATCCGCCCGGCGAGCTAACCGACCTGATCACCCGGGGCGCGGCACAACTGGGGACGCCATGACGATCACGAGCACGCAGCCGTCCGTCGCTGCCCTGTGGGACACGCTCGCCGCGCGGATCACCCGCGGCGAGCGGTTCGCGGGCCTGTCCGCGGCCAGCGGCGGCGGCGCCGTCACCGTGACCGCGCATATCGCCGTGCCCGGCGGGATCGACACGCTGGAGGCGCCGCTGCCGCCAGGCGCGGACAGCTATCCGGCGCTTACGCCGCGGATCGGCGCCGCGTTCTGGTACGAGCGAGTCATCCACGACCAGGCCGGCATCGTGCCAGCAGGCCACCCCTGGCTCGCCCCGCTGATAAAGCCGGGCGACCCGAAGGACCACGCGGTGCCCAGGCACGTCGCCGGGTACGGGCTATTCACGATCCCGCACGGCCCGGTCCGCTCGGGCGTCTTCGAGTCGATGGAGTACCTGGTCGAGACCCCGGGCGAGGCGATCCCGCACCTGAACATGCGGATCTTCTACAAGCACCGCGGCATCACCGAGCGGTTCACCGGCATGGCCGTCGCCGACGGCGTGCTGCTCGCCGAACGCGCCGAAGGCATCGCCTCCGTCGCCCACGCCCTCGCCTTCTGCCACGCGGTCGAGGCGATCGCGGGCTGTGAGATCCCCCGGGAGGCCGCCCTGGTCCGGGTCGTCCACGCCGAGCTCGAGCGGATCGCCAACCACCTCGACGTCGCCATGCGGCTGGCCGACGCGGCTGGCCTGGCGGTCGCCACCGCCCGCTTCGCGCTCCACAAGGAACGGGTACTGCGCTTGGTCAGCGCCCTGTGCGGCAGCCGCTTCGGCCGCGGTGTCGTCGTCCCCGGCGGCGTTTGCGCCCCGCCCCGCACACCTGCGACCGAGGTCCTGGCCGAGCTTGCCGCTCTCGAAAAGCAAGCAACCGCGGACGCGCGGGCGCTGATGGTCACCTCCTCGTTCCTGGACCGGCTGCGTGGCACCGGCCCACTGCGGCCAGAGCGTGCTCGCGTGCACGGCGCCCTCGGCCCGGTCGGCAAGGCATCCGGCTATTGCGACGACGCCCGGCTGACCCGGCCCTACGACGCCTACGCGATGCTTTCCCCCGGTCCGGCGCCCGAGCACTCCGCCGGGGACGCGATGGCCAGGCTCCGCGTCCGGTGGGACGAGGTGGATCAGGCTTTCCGTCTGATCCGGCGAGCCTTGTCAGATTTTCCTGAACGAACCGTGGCGTCTCCGCACGCCCCCTGCCAACCCCTGGACGGCCGGGCCGTCGGCTGGGCCGAGGCCCCGCAGGGCGAGGTGCTCTACGACGTGACCATCGAGGACGGCCGGATCGCCCGCTGCCAGCCCCGCTCGGCCTCGTTCCACAACCTAGTGCTGATGCACGAGGTATTCGCGGGCGACATCCTCACCGACTTCCCGTTCATCGAAGCCAGCTTCGGCCTGTCCGTCGCGGGAGCCGCCCTGTGAGCATCTGGGTCCTGCGCGGGCTGCGCGAGGGGGTGGTGACGACCCGCTGGCCACGCCGTCCTGATGAGTACGCGGATTCCTGGCATGGCCCGGCGACCGTGCGCCCGGACGCGGACCGTGAACCACTGCCCGCGAACCTGTGCCCCACAAACGCGATCCGAATTTCCGACGGCGGGGTGCGGGTCGACCAGGGCAAGTGCATCCTGTGCGGGCGCTGCGTGGCGCGGCGCCCGCGCGTGTTCACCTGGTCGGCGGGAGCCACCGGACCCGGCGCCGCGGCGCTCGCCCGCCAGGCGCTGGTCGTGCCCGAGATCGCGGAGACCGACGCGGCGGTCGCGGCGGTCCGCGCCAGCCTCGCCGAACGCACCGCCGCGCTGCGCCGCAGCGTGCACGTCCGGCACGTGGACGCGGGATCCGATGGCAGCGAGGAGTGGGAGATCCAGGCGCTGCTCGGCCCGGTCTACGACATCCACCGGCTCGGCATCTTCTTCACCGCCAGCCCGCGGCACGCCGACGTGCTGCTTGTCACCGGCGCCGGCACCGCGGGCATGACCGGGCCGCTGCGCACGACCTACGACGGAATGCCCGACCCCAGGGTGGTCATCGCGGTCGGGACCGACGCGGTCAGCGGCGGGCTGCTCGGGGACCAGCTCACCGGGATGGCCGGCACCGTACCCGTAGACATCTGGGTGCCGGGGAGTCCGCCGCCGCCGTTCGGGATACTCAATGCCTTGCTGATCGCGGTGGGGAAGCTATGAGTGGGCTGTTCGCGGCGGGGCTGATCCTGTTCGCGGTCGCCGCGGCGGCCGGACTGATCCCTGCGTCGAGCGGGTGGGCGCGGGGACTGCCCTACGCGGTCGGCGCGGCCGGAGCAGCGTGCCTGGCGGTCGCGGGCGGGTTCGCGGTGGACGGCCAGACCGTCCGGCTCGACGTGGCCGGCTGGCTGGGTGATCCGGTGCCAGGTCAGCCGGCCCTCGGCCTGAGCGCGGACCGGTTGTCCGGGATGTTTCTCGTGATGGCGCTCGGTGCGGCGGTCCCCGTGTCGGTCGCTTTCGCGAGCTGGGCGGTCAGGCCGGGCCCGGTGGCCACCAGGATGCTCGCCGAGGGCTACGCCTTGGCGCTCGGCGCGACCGTCGTGATCATGACGGCGCGGGATGCCTTTACCTTCTTGTTCGGCTGGGAGGGGCTTACTGCCGCGTTCTTCCTGCTCGCGGGCGCCAGCAGGAAAGACAAAGACAGGGCGGGCGCCGCACGGATCGTGGTCGCGTTCGGGAAGGTCAGCGGCGCCGCGCTGCTGGTCGGTCTGCTGCTGCTCGCCGCGAAGTCCCATTCCATCGCCCTCGCGTCGTTCGCGCAGGTGCCTGGTGGCGCGGTCAAGACCACCGCGCTGACGCTGCTGCTGACGGGATTCGCGGTCAAGGCCGGCCTGGTGCCGTTCCAGGTCTGGATGCCGCGCGGCTACCCGGCCGCGCCAGGCCCGGCCCGCGCGATCATGGCCGGGGTGTGCGTCAACGTCGCGTTCTACGGCATGTGGCGCACGCTGGCGCTTGGCGGCAGGCCACCGGGCTGGCTGGCCGGCGTCCTGCTGCTGCTCGGCGGGTGCACCGCGCTGCTTGGCATCGCGCACGCCGCCGTGCAGAGCCGGCTGTCGAGGGTGATCGCCTACTCAAGCGTGGAGAACAGCGGGCTGATCATCACCGGATTCGGCGTCGCGCTGACCGGTGCGGCGACGGGGGACAAGCAGTTGATCGCCGTCGGGCTGCTGGCCGCGACGCTGCAGATGATCGCGCACACGGCGGCGAAGACGCTACTGTTCACCTCCGCCGTCGGCATCGAGGCGGAGGCCGGCGACGACGACCTGGAGGTGCTGCGCGGCATGGGGCGCCGGGCGCCGTGGAGCGGCGTCGGCCTGGCCGTGGGCTCCCTGACGCTGGCCGGGCTGCCGCTGACCGCGGGGTTCGTGTCGGAATGGTTCCTTCTCGAGTCGCTTATGCAGCAGTTCCGGGTCACCGCGCTCGGCAGCCGGCTCACGCTGGCGCTCGCCGGGGCCGCGGTAGCGCTGACCGCCGGGTTCGCCGGAGTAACGTTCGTCCGCATCGTCGGCATGGTGGTCCTGGGTCCCCCCCAGGGGGGAAATGGGGGGACGGGCAGTCCCCCCATGCGCAGGGGGGGTCTGGGGGGGATAGTTCCCCCCGGGGCAACAGCGATCGCTCCCCCCGGGGCAACAGCGATAGCGCTGCTCACGGCGTGCCCACTGGCGCTCGCGGCGGTCACGCCGTTGGAGATCCGGGTGATCGCCGCCGGCCTCTCGCCTGTCGTGCCGGGCGGGATCACCATGGGAGCGCTTAAGTCCCCCTGGGTGCTGCAGCCGGTGTTCGCCGGGTTTTCGATCTTGTCACCGTCCTGGCTGTGGATCGAGATGCCGGCGATGCTGCTCCTGGTCACGCTGCTCGCGCTGGGCCTGTCCGGGCGACGGCTGGTGCGGGTGCGCCGGGTTCCGGCGTGGCGTTCGGCGACCATCGGCGTCGAGGGCGCCGACTCCTACACCCCGTTCGGGTACGCCAACCCGACCCGGCGGGTGCTGGCGAGCGTGCTGCACACCCGGGCAGAAGTCGAGGAGGTCACGCCCGCGGGGACCGGCAGGTCTGAAGGCGGGGACTCGGTACCGCATCTGCGGTATGCCTCCGACGTAGTCGAAGTCGTCGAGTCGTGGCTGTACCGGCCCGCGACGCGGCTATTCGGTGCCGTAGTGGCGGCGGCGAAGCGGCTGCAGTCCGGCCGCCTGGACGCCTACCTGCTGTACATGCTGATCGCCCTCGTCGCCGTCATCGCGGTAGTCACGGCCATGGCCTGAGGGGTGGCTCTCAGGAGAACCACCCCACGCGGCTCGGCCGGTCCTAGATCGGACGGACCTGCTCGGCCTGCGGGCCCTTTGCCCCGCGAGTAGCGGTGTACTCGACCCGCTGGTTTTCCTGGAGGCTGCGGTAACCGTCAGTCTCGATCGCGGAATGGTGGACGAAGACGTCGGGCGTGCCGTCGTCCGGGGTGATAAAGCCGTAGCCCTTGTCCGACTTGAACCACTTCACTGTTCCCTGTGCCACTGCACTCTCCTACGAAGACGATCATCATGATCCGCGGGCGCGGATCCTGGGCTGCTGCGACCGCCTCTGCTCCCGAGGACCGGGCCTTCGGGATGGACGGCGCCCGCGGTCAGAACTTCGCAGGCGCTGTGACACGGACACGAACTTCGACTACAACCAGCTTCATTTAACCCCATGGTCCGGACGGATGCTCCGGTCATGCCTTAACTGTACGGCTGGGTCGAGCGGCAGCCCCGGCGATCGCGGCCCGTACGGGAGGGGGCCCGCTGGGTGCGATAGTGGGCGAGGAGGCACACATGTATGCGAAAGACGTTTGGATCGCCAACGATGAGGGTTCTGAGATCGTCCGCGCACGGGATGTCGCGAGCGCCACGCGCGACTACGACGGCAATGTGACGGTGCGGCTGACCGGAAGCGAGAGCGCGGTGGTGACCGTCTGCGGGCACCGGGCTCAGGGTGACGAGCAACGGCCCGACGACTTTCACCGCCAGCTGATCCGCGTTGTCACGGAGCTGTCGGACGCAGCGGGAGCCTTCCTGGTGCGGGCGGTCCACGATGAGAGGCAAGGCTGGCATTGGGTCAGCGAGCAACTGTAGTGGCCTGGGCCTGACCGCCTGGACGCGTTTTGCTTAATCGCGGCGAAGTACACTGATAACAGCGGACCGGGGCATTTCGAATGCCGGCGGTCAAGGCGGCATCGTCTTCGGTCCCGGCGACCCGGCACGCCACGTGCCAGGGGTTGGGATGGCCGGCATGTTCGGCTTCAAGATCATCACTCAGTTCGAGCGAGGCGTCGTCTTCCGCTGGGGCCGGGCCCTGCCCGGCGTCCGCGAGCCGGGGCTGACCTGGGTCAACCCGTTCAGCGACCGGCTGCGGAAGGTGAACATGCAGATCGTGGTGGCGGCGGTACCCGGCC
>DATMKQ010000117.1:0-2518 GCA_035571275.1 Trebonia sp. | reverse complement strand
CTGGGTCCGGTTCGCCGCGGCCGCGGCCGCAAGCGGCCGTCATCCGGCGAGGGCGGCGGCACGGCCGGACCCCGCCGCGCACGAGCGGTACCTGTGGGATACCGGCTTCCACTGGGGCGAGTGGCTGGAGCCGGGCGCGGTCATCACCGACTTCCCCGCGTTCGTGCGGGCGGACAAGTCCGAGACGGCGACGGCCTACTTGTACCGCTCGGCGGCGACCGTCGTGCGGGTCGCCAAGGTGCTCGGGCGGCCCGAAGACCAGTGGCGCCCGTACCACGTCATCGCGGAGGGGGCGCTCGACGCCTGGCGGCGGGAGTTCGTCCGTCCCGACGGAACCCTCGCCGCGGCGACCCAGGCGTCGCACGTGCGGGCGCTGGCGTTCGGGCTGGTGCCCGAGGAGCTGCGGCCGGCCGTCGCCGGACGGCTGGTCGAGCTGGTCGGCCTGGCCGGAGGGCACCTGGAGACCGGCTTCCTGTCGACGGCTTACCTGCTGCCCGTGCTCGCCGACAGCGGGCACCTGGGCACCGCGTACGAACTCCTGCGCCAGGACACGCCGCCGTCCTGGCTGACGATGGTGGACCGGGGTGCGACGACCATGTGGGAGGAGTGGGAGGGCGTCGACTCCCGCGGCGTCCCGCACGGCTCGCTCAACCACTACAGCAAGGGCGCGGTGGCCACCTTCTTGCACCGCTACGTCGCGGGGCTGCGCCCCACCGAGTCCGGATACCGCACCTTCGAGGTGCGCCCGCGACCGGGTGGCGGCATCACCTCGGCCACGACGCGCCACATCAGCCCGTACGGGCCCATCGAGCTGTCCTGGCGCCTCGGCGACGGGACGACGGAGCTCGACGTGCTCGTGCCGGCCGGGACCACGGCGACCGTGGTTCTGCCCGGCGAGGCGCCGCGCGAGGTGCGGCCGGGGCGGCACCACTGGACCGCGCCTGCCCCCTGACGGGACCTGCCCTGGGGGCGCTTTCTTCATGATCGTGAACAGTTTTGGGCGGATAGCGCCCGTTTCTGTTCATGATCATGAAATGGGCGGCGGCCGGTCACGGCGAGGCGCGCTCGGGCCGGGAGGGCCGGGAGGGCCGAACGACCGGGTCGTACGCCTCAAACGCCCGCGCGCGCTCCTCGATCTCCGCGTGCACCTCGCGGTGGCGCTCGGCCGTCTTCTGGATCTCAACGGCGTGGGCCCGTTTCTCGTCCATAGAGATGACTGAAGTCGACAGGTTCGTCCACGTCACCTGCAGGTCCGGCGCCAGCAGGCCGCGTGCGCCGCAGGTGGCGCACTCGACGTCCGCGCCGCGCAGGACGACGACGTCGAGGTGGCACATCGGGCAAAGCCCCGGCGGCCCTAGGTAGCGCGCCTCGTCGAAGGCCACCCCGAGCTGGCTGGCGACGTGGCGTCCGAGCACCGCGGCCCGGTCGATCGCGGCGGCGTCCAGTACCACTGAGCGTGGCGTGCCTGCGCCCTCGAACTGGACCTGGTCCACGACTGCGATGTGCATCGAGAACGTGGTCGCGTGCATCATCGGCAGCGCCAGCGTCTTCCACTGCGACGTCAGCGAGCCGCCCACCGCGAGGAAGCCTGCCACCCGGGACTTCAGCACCCGTTCATCAACGCGGAAGGGCACGGCCGGCTCGTGTCCCTGGCTGCGCAGCGCCATCAGTCCCTCGATGATGGCGGCGTCGGCGTTCGGGCCGAGCAGCCGGTCGCCGAACAGCTTCAACCGGGCGGCCACCGTCCGGCTGATGATCGGGGTGCTCACGATAAGCCCGTCGCACTCGACCAGCCGCTCCCACAGCCACCACGCGTCGTCTGGCTCGGCGCCCTCCGCGGCGCCGCTGGGTAGGCGGAGCTCGTCCAGCCGGACAAGCTGGACATCGGCGCCCTCCCCCTCAGCCGCCCTCAGCGCCGATTTCAGCAGGATCTCCGCGCTGCCGTGGGGCTGACCGCACGCCAGCCCGAGCACTGTGCTACCCGTGCCGCTCGTCGACATCTGTCTCCTCCTCCTGCGGCGTCCGCGGTCTGCGGGCCCGGGCGCCGTCGGTCTCGACGAGCAGGCAGGCGTGGCCGAGATACGTCAGCCTCATCGCAGTGCTCCTGAACCTTCTCTCATCGAAGTCCTGTGGCATATACTCTCACTGTGAGATAGTAACTTCCGTAGAATGAATAAGCTAGGCGGGAACCAGAGCGGATCGGAGGCGTCGCCTATGGGCCGGCTGGACGGCAAGCGGGCGCTCATCTCTGGCACGGGCGGCGGGATCGGGCGGGCGACAGCACTGCTGGCCGCGCGTGAGGGCGCTCACGTCGTAGGCTGCGATCTGCACGCGGAGACCTCCGATGAGACGGTCGCGCTCGTGCGGGCCAGCGGCGGCCGGATGGACGCGGTCGCGCCGGTTGACCTGGCGTCGGAGGAGGGCGCCCGGCGATGGGTCGATACCGCCGTGGCCCTGGCCGGCGGGATCGACATCCTCGTCAACAACGCGTCGGCGATCCGGTTCGGCCCCATCGACC
>DATMKQ010000116.1:0-11776 GCA_035571275.1 Trebonia sp. | reverse complement strand
TGGGAAGCCAGCCATGTCCGGGAAAAGATTGTCACTGGCGGCAGCCACGTTGCTCGCCGCCGCGCTGCTCGGGGTCGTCAGCGCTCACCCCGCGGCCGCCGCAACATCGGCCAGCGTCACGGTGAACGCGACGGCGGGCCTTGGCACCGTCCCGGCCCACGCCATCGGGCTGAGCACGGCGGTGTACGACTCAGACATGAACGACACCGCGATCGCGCCGCTGCTCAAGGCGGCCGGCGTCGACGCATTGAGGTATCCGGGGGGTTCCTACTCCGACATCTACAACTGGTCGACGCAGACGGCGGTGGACGGCGGTTACGTCGCGCCGAACACCAGCTTCAGCGACTTCATGACCACGGCGAACGCGGCAGGCGCGCAGCCGATCATCACGGTCAACTACGGCTCGGGCACGTCGAGCCTGGCCGCCTCCTGGGTCACGGCCGCCGCCAGCGACAACGTCGCCTACTGGGAGGTCGGCAACGAGGTCTACGGCAACGGCACGTACGGCGCCAACTGGGAGACCGACTCGCACTGTGAGACGTCGCTGAACGGACCTGCCGTCACGATCGGCAGTGAGCCCTCGCAGACCTATGACTGCGGCCCCACCCAGTACGCGGCCAACTTCCTGTCGTTCCAGTCCGCGATGCACGCGGTGAACGCGAACGCGAAGGTTTGCGCGGTGCTGACGACACCAGGGTTCTGGCCGGACAACGTGACCAACTCCGAATACCCGGAGTCCTGGAACCAGACCGTGCTCACGGCGCTGGGCAGCAACACGCAGTGCGTCATCGTGCACTACTACCCAGGCGGGTCGACCACCGCGGGCATGCTGACCGACCCGACCGACATCAGCGGCATCATGTCCACGCTGCACAGCGAGATCAGCTCCTACGCCGGCATCTCCAACGCGGCGAGCATCCCGGTCATCGTCACCGAGACGAACTCCTCGATCGACCTGGACACCCAGCCCGCCGCGCTGTTCGGCGCTGACATGTACATGACCTGGCTGGAGAGCGGCGCCAGCAACATCGACTGGTGGAACGAGCACAACGGCGAAGGCACCGTCAGCACCGTCGACGGCGCCACCGACTACGGCGACCAGGGCATCTTCTCCAACAACTCGAACAGCGGCGGCACCACCGAGCCCGCCGTCGACACCCCGTTCGCGCCGTACTACGGCATCGAGATGCTGAGCAAGCTCGCCGCACCCGGCGACACGATGGTCACGTCCTCGTCCACGCAGTCCCTGCTCCGGGTGCACGCCGTCCGCGACACCAGCGGCAACCTCAACCTGCTCATCGACAACGAGGACCCGTCCAACAGCTACACCGTCAGCCTGACCCTCAACGGCTTCACGTCAAGCGGCACCCCCACCGTGTACACGCTGGGGAACAACGCGACGTCGATCACTACCGCGTCCGGTAGCTCGAGTTCGGTGACCGTGGCCCCGTACACGCTGACCGTCGTGCACATCCCGGGCAGCGGCGGCACCGGCGTGACCGCGCCCGGCGCGCCCGGCCAGCCGGTCGTGTCGAACCTGTCCTCGTCCACGTCCGGCGCCAACACCGGCACCGCGACGCTGACCTGGCCCGCCTCTACCCCCGGCACTAACGCGATCGCCGATTACAAGGTGTACCAGGTGACCTCGAGCGGCTCCACGCTGGTCGCCACCACCACGGGCCTGACCACCACGCTAACCGGGCTCACCATCGGCGACAGCTACACCTACAACGTGGAGGCGGTCGATTCGGCAGGCAACGCCTCGCTGCCGTCGCAGCCGGTGACGTTCACCGTGCCGCCGCCGGCCGGAGCGACCTGCGCCGTGCACTACTCACTGGCGGGCAGCTGGCCCGGCGGCTTCCAGGGCGGCGTCACGATCACCAACAACGCGACGACGGCGGTCAACGGCTGGACGCTCACCTGGACGTGGCCGTCCACCGGCGAGGTGATCACGCAGATGTGGGGCGCCTCGGACACCCAGTCGGGGACGTCCGTCTCGGCCACCGCCGCCAGCTACGACACGACGATCGGGGCGAGCGGAGGAACGGTCAACTTCGGCTTCCTCAGCAATGACAGCGGGTCCACCACGGCCCCGGCGGCCTTCTACCTCAACGGGACTGTCTGCAGCAACGACTAAGCACATGGCTGCGTCCGTGGGACGCGCCAGTATCGCCAGCCGCGGCGGGTCACCTGCTGACCCGCCGCGGCTGGCGCGTTATAGCCCGCCGCGGCGTGGCACACTCCAGTAATGCCCGCAGACGGCCTTCCTCCCTCCCAGCCCGCCCATCCCCACCCGCCCTCCCATGCTCCCGTCGACCACCCGCCCCGTCCGCCTGCGCAACCTGTCCGCCTCGTCCCCGTCGACCGGACCCACCGCGCGGTCCTGCAGAACCTCGGCCAGCTGTACTGGCACGACCTGTCCGGCCCGTACGGGCACCTGCCCAACGCCGACGGCACGTTCAATAACCGCCGTCTCGACCTGTTCCTGGCCGAGGCGGACCCGCGGGTAAGGGCCTGGCTCATCACGGCGGCGGGCGGGCTCGGCGGCTTCGTCATGACGGCGCCCTACGAGGACGGGACGTCCATTCACGACTTCTTCGTGGTCCGCGCGCTGCGCCGCACCGGAGTGGGCCGCGAGGCGGCCCGTCAGGTCATCGCCATGTTCCCGGGCCGGTGGAGCATCGCGTTCCAGGCCTACAACCCCGGCGTCCAGCGGTTCTGGTCCCAGGTCGCGACCGACGCCGTGGGCGACCGATGGCGAACGCACGACGGCCCGCCGCCGCCGAACCGCCCGCCGGACACCTGGATAACCTTCCAGACGTGACCGGCACATCTGACGTCATCGCGAGCCGATCGCCTTTGCGGTCTATGTGCGATTTTCGGCCCTTTCCCCGAGCGCAGGGCCGGGTCAGGCGTCTTAGGGCGCGTTCGGCATGGACAAATAACGCGAAACGGACCGGAAAACATGGCTACCGCGCCCTAAGAAGACAAAGTCTTCGCGTTGGTACTGCAACGGCGCCCGGCCAGGCCGCGGTCGGCGCTCCCGTCACACAGCCGCCGACCGCTGCGAACCGGAAGACGACTTCAGACACTCCAGACCAACCCCCATCTACAGTCCGCCGCGCCACAGTGACAGAATCACAGCAGCAGGGACCACGGGGGTGGACATGTGCAGCCTTTTCTCGGGGAATGACGGGTCCGCGACGGCGGAGGAGCGGCGCCTGCGGGAGGCGCGGGACGGCGTGCCGTGGCGCGCCTGGGGGCCGTACCTGAGCGAACGTCAGTGGGGGACGGTTCGCGAGGACTACAGCGACGGGGGAGACGCCTGGTCTTACTTCACGCACGACCAGGCCCGCTCGCGCGCCTACCGGTGGGGTGAGGACGGCATCGCCGGGATCAGCGACGACAGGCAGCGCCTGTGCCTGTCGGTCGCGCTCTGGAACGAGCGCGACCCGATCATCAAAGAGCGGCTGTTCGGCCTGACCAACGCCGAAGGCAATCACGGCGAGGACGTCAAGGAATACTACTTCTACGTCGACAACCTCCCGACGCATAGCTATCAGCGCTACCTGTATAAATACCCGCACAAAGAATTCCCCTACAATGACCTCGTCGCGGTCAACTGCTCGCGATCGAGGTACGAATTCGAGTACGAGCTGCTAGACACCGGCGTCTTCGACGAGCAGGACTATTTCGACGTCGAAATCGAGCACGCGAAGGCGGCGCCCGAAGACATCTTCTGCCGCGTCACGGTCCACAACAGATCGGGGAAAGACGCGGCCCTCCACGTCCTGCCAACGCTCTGGTTCCGCAACACGTGGTCCTGGACGGACGACGAACCCAAGCCGCTGCTCAATCGCATGCCGGGCCCGTATCCCGTCGTCCGCGCCGAACATCACCAGCTTGGCACCTGCTACCTGTACGCGGAAAAGCAGGCCACCCTGCTCTTCTGTGAAAACGAGACGAACATGCCCCGCGTCTTCGGCGAGGAGCCGCGAACCCGCTTCCCCAAGGACGGCATAGCCGACCGCGTCCTGCACGGCGCGGACACGGTGAACCCCGACGGCACGGGAACCAAGGCGGCGGCGCACGTCCGGCTCGACGTGCCCGCTGGCGGCCGCGCCACGGTCACCGTGCGGCTGTCCCGCGAGGCGCCGGCGAGCCTTAGCGATCCGTTCGACGGCGCGACCAAGCTCTTCGGAGAACGCCGCCAAGAGGCGGACGAGTTCTACGAGGCCATCACCCCGCCCTCGGTGACCGATGACGCCAAGAGGGTCATGCGGCAGGCGCTGGCCGGGATGCTGTGGTCCAAGCAGTGCTACAACTTCGACGTGGACCGGTGGCTGCGCGAGCGCGGCGCGCACCCGCTACGGATGCCGCTCAGGCGCGGCACCCGCAACGAGTCCTGGTTCCACATGTTCAACCAAGACGTGGTGTCCATGCCGGACAAGTGGGAGTACCCGTGGTACGCGGCCTGGGACCTGGCGTTCCACTGCATTCCGCTGGCCATGGTGGACCCGGACTTCGCGAAGTCCCAGATCGACCTGATGCTCACCCAGGACTACTTGCACCCGAGCGGCCAGATGCCCGCCTACGAATGGAACTTCGGCGACGTGAACCCGCCGGTGCACGCCTTCGCCACGCTGTTCCTGCTGAACCTGGAGGCCGACCTCGGTGAGGTGGACCTTCCGTTCCTGCAGAAGAGCTTCTCCCGGCTGCTGCTGAACTTCACCTGGTGGGTGAACCGCAAGGACCTGTCAGGACGCAACGCGTTCGAGGGCGGGTTCCTCGGCCTGGACAACATCGGCGTGTTCGACCGCAGCGCCGCGCTGCCGACCGGCGGCCGGCTCGAGCAGGCCGACGGCACCGCCTGGATGGCGATGTTCAGCCAGAACATGCTGGAGCTCTCGCTGGCGCTGCTTGAGCACGACGAGACCTACGAGGGCTTCGTGCTCGAGTTCGTCGAGCGCTTCTTCTGGATCGCGGCCGCCATGGATCCGATCGGCGAGCACCCCGACGAGATGTGGGACGAGGAGGACGGCTTCTTCTACGACGTGCTGCGACTCCCCGACGGCAGCGGGACCAGGCTCAAGCTGCGCTCCCTCGTCGGCTTGCTGCCGATCTGCGCCACGACCGTCATCGAGCCGTCGATCATCGAGCGCTATCCGCGGGTGGCCGAGCAGGTGGCCGGGTTCCTGCACCGCAACAGCGACCTGCTGGTCAACATCGCCGACTGCATGGTGCCAGGCGCGCACGGCCGGCGCCTGCTGTCCCTGGTGAACGAGGACAAGCTGCGCCGCATCCTGGCCCGGATGCTGGACGAAGACCGTTTCCTCGGCCCGCACGGGATCCGCTCGATCTCCCGCTGGCACCTCGAGCACCCGTACGTCTTCGACGTGCACGGCACCGAGCACCGGGTGCAGTACGAGCCCGCGGAGTCCACGAGCGGAATGTTCGGCGGCAATTCCAACTGGCGCGGCCCCGTCTGGTTCCCGATCAACCTGCTGCTCATCCGCGCCCTGTTGCAGCATTACCGCTACTACGGCGACAACCTCAAGGTCGAGTGCCCGACCGGCTCGGGCACGATGATGACGCTGTTCGAGGTGGCCCAGGAACTGTCCCGCCGCCTCGCCAGCACCTTCCTGCGCGACGGCGACGGACTCCGGCCTGTGTACGGCGGGTCGAAGCTGTTCCAGGACGACCCGCACTGGCGTGACCTGATCCTGTTCTACGAGTACTTCCACGGCGACAACGGCGCCGGGCTCGGCGCCTCGCACCAGACCGGCTGGACCGGCCTGGTGGCCAAGCTGATCCAGAGCCTTGGCCAGTTCGACGCCGCGGCCCTGCTCGACGAGCACCGATGGCCGCTGGCCCGCCCGTACCGCCGCTGAGGGACGGAGGGTGGGGGGGAGTAGCCACGCCGCTTTCCCACCGCCCCGGTCACTGTCGCTGGTTATCCGGAACGGAGGGGGGCCTCTCTTCCACGCTCGCCTGCCGCGCGGGGATTGCGACGTCCGCGGGCGTGAGCGCGGCGCCCCGGTGCAGCCCGACGGCGACCAGGGGATAGATCAGCACGGACAGCACCCCGGCGCCGACCAGCGCGGCCGACGTGGCCGGGAGCATCACGCCGTCTTGCTGGCCGATTTCGGCCAGCGCGATGAGCAGCGGCAGCGACGTCGCCGTGATGAACGTCATCTCCACCCGCTGCCGGGTCGGCAGGACGCGCCGGTACACGAGCAGCGACGGCAGGCCGCGGACGACAAGCAGCATGGCGAGGAACAGCAACAGCCGGCCCGGGTCCTCTGCGATCGCCTTCAGGTCGATGGTCATTCCTGACGACACGAAGAAGATCGGGATGAATACCCCGTAGCCGACCGTATCGAACTTGTGTTCCAGGTTAGCGACGTCCACATTGAGCCGCCGGGTCCAGATGCGCAGCACGATCCCGGCCAGCATCGCGCCGAGCACGACGTCCAGACCGAACTTGCTCGCCACGGCGAGCAGCAGGAACAGCAGCACCACCGCCCAGCGCAGCGTGATCTGCCCGGTCGCGTCCTGGCCCTCCCTGATGATCCCCTGTACCGCCTTGCTCTGCGCTAGCCACGGGACGACGGACAGCACGATGGCGAGCAGGCCCACGAGGGCGACAGAGGCGAGCGCGATGAAGGACCCGCGCCTGCCCAGGAACACGGCGATGATCAAGATGGGAAACAGCTCTCCGACCGCGCCCGCCGCGAACACGTAGCGGCCGAACTGTCCGCCGAGCATGTCGTTGTCCCGCAGGATCGGCAGCAGCGTGCCAAGCGCCGTGGTGGTGAGCGCCAGTCCGACCGGCACGTAATCCTTGACGTAACCGGTGGCGGTCAGCCCTCCGGCGACCCCGACGGCCAGGACGGCGGAGATCACCCAGCCGGTCATCGCGAGGCGGCCGGGTTCTTCCCTGAGCAGGTGGGGCTCAAGCTCGTAGCCGGCCAGCAGGAACAGGAAGCCGAGCCCGATGTTGGCCAGCAGCTGGATGCTGGCCACATTGGCCAGGCCGAGCACGTGCGGGCCGATCACGATGCCGCCGATCAGGAACACCACGACCTGCGGGACGCGCGGGCCGGGCAGGAGGGCGACCACGATCGGCGTGAGCGCGGCCACCAGTGCCACGGCCACCAGATCGAACAGTCCCTGAGTCAGGTTCACGACGCCCCCCCGCGCGGCGATTACTGAGAGGTACCCACGCGAGGCCATATCGATTCCGTATGCAACGGACAGCGGACCGCAATCTTCCGGGTCTAGCCGGCCGGTTGAGAGCCGGTGGCCCGCCGTTCGGGAAAAGCCTCTGAGTCACCGCTGATTTTCCTTCGGGGACGGCGTCTTCATCTGCGGGGAAGGCGAGGTGACGGCGGCGTGCGCGACCGGCTCGGGCGAAAGGTGGCGCGTCGCGGTCGGCCATGGCTCCATGTGCCACGGCCGCCGCGCGTGCACTGGCGACTGCCCGGGTCGCGTCGCGTGCCGCGGCCCGCGAGCGACGACACCTGGGCCTGGGTCGAGCCCTATCCCGGCCCGTTCGATGGCTCGCCAAGCCCGTCGATGTCGCTGGAGTTCGTATCCGCGCTGCAGCGACTGCCGCCGGACGAGCGTGCCGCCCTGGTGCTCAGCGACGTGATGGACTTCGCCCCGGACGAGGTCATGGAGATCCTCGGCTGCGAGCCCGCCGAGCTTGACCGCCTGCTGGCCCGGGCCCGGGCGGCGTTGCAGGGGGTGCTGCCCAAGCCCGCCCAGCCCGGACCCGCCCCGCCAAATCCCGCTCCGCCGGGGCCCGTCCCGCTCGGGCTCGCCCTGCCCAGGCCCGCCCCGCCCGGGGACGAGGCCGCGGTCCTCGCCCGGTTCAGCGGCGCGTTCGACCGCGGCGACGTCCCCGCCATTACCGCGCTCCTCGCCGACGACGCATGGCTGCGGATGCGGCCGCTGCCCGTGCAGTACCAGGGCAGGGGAGCGGCCGGTCACTTCCTGGCGTCGGTCGCCTTCCCCGGCGGCACCGCCCAGTACCGGCTGGTGGACACGCGGGCGAACGGCCAGCCGGCGTTCGGCTGCTATCTGCGCGATCCCGCGGCGGGCATCGACCGCGCCTGCGGCCTCGTGGTGCTCACCCTGGACGGCGGCCGCATCACCGCGATCGACCGGTTCGTCGACAACAGCGTGCTGGCCCGGTTCGGCCTGCCCCGCACTCTCCCCGCCGCGTGCGAATAGAGTGGCGGTAATGCCAACGCGGCAACCACGGGGGACATTGAGCACATGACCAGGCCCGGCAGGTCCACGGCAGCCACGCTCTACGACGTCGCGCGCGAGGCCAGCGTGTCCACGGCCACCGTCTCCCGGGTGGTGCACGGCCAGGATCGGGTCCGCCCGTCGACCAGGCAGCGGGTGCTTGAAGTCATTGATGCCCTGGGATACATCCCGGATAGCGCGGCGCAGAGCATGGTCCATAAGCGCAAGGAAGTGGTCGGGCTCGTCGCCATCGAAAGCCGGAGTCCGGACACCGAGATCGAGCATGAGGGCTTGCTGTTCATCGACGAGGTGCTGCGCGGGGTTGAGACCGCGCTGAGCCCGATCGGCTGGCCGGTCCTGATCTCGGTGCGCCCGGCCGGCGACAAGGCGGGCACGTATCAGTGGCTGCAGAAGATTTCGGCTAAGGTCGACGGGCTGCTGATCGCCGAGGGCGTTGACCCCGACCACCTGGCCAGGCTGGCTTCGCGCCTTCCCGTCGTGCTGGTGTCCGGCTCTCCGGACGAGCCGTATGCGGACGTGGTGGACGCCGACAACCGCGCTGGCACCGCGGCGCTGGTCAGCCATCTGATCGAACAGCACGGGCGGACCAGGCTGTTCTACGTCTCGGGGCCGCGGGAGGCGCCGGACGCGCGGGAGCGGTTCAGCGTCTTCCAGGAAACGCTCGCCCGCAACGGGCTGCGAATGGCCGGAACGTTCGAGGGCCGGTTCGCCGCGGCCAGCGGTCAACTCGCGGCCCACCATATCCTCGCCGCGCCGAGCGGCGAGGCGCCCGACGCCGTCGTCTGTGGCAACGACCAGATGGCGATCGGGGTGATACGGGAACTGCAGGCGGCCGGGATACGAGTGCCCGCCGATGTGGCCGTGGTCGGGTTCGACGACATCCACCTCGGCGCCGTGGTCACCCCGGCGCTGACCACGGTCCACCAGCCGATGCGGCTGCTGGGCGAGCGCGCCTGCGCCCTGCTGCTTGACCGGATCGCCGAGCCGGGGCTGCCCCGCAGGATCGAACGGCTGCCGACCAGGCTCGTCGTCAGGGAAAGCTGCGGCTGCACGTCGGCGAGCTCACTCGCCTAGCGCTCGATTTGGTAGCGCGCCAGGATGCGTCGCGCGATCTCCACGAGCCGGCTCCGCACCGTCGGGGGAGACAGCACCTCCAGTTGCCCCCCGAACCCCGCCAGCCGCTGCGCGGCGGCGACCTCGTGCTCGAAGGTCAGGGCGACTTCCCGCCATCCGTGCTCGTCCGGGGGCGGCGCGGCGTCCAGCGCGGCCTGCCCGGGGTCGCCGAACACCTCACAGAAGGCCGCGAGAGCCCCCGGTGACGCCCTGACCAGCACCTCGACCTTGGGCCTGCTGGTGATGAACGAGGCCGACCAGTCATCCCAGAACGCGGCGAGGTCGAAGTCCGCCGGCCGCCGGCACGCTTGCGTCAGCACGCGCGCCCCGGTGATCCGCGCGGCCCGGAAGACGGCGGCCCCGCCAACCGTCGCGTCGTCGCTGGCCCGGGTCGCCACGAGATACCAGACCCCGGCCTTGTTCACCAGCCCGAAGGGGTCCACGACCCGCGTCGTCTCGGCACCGCTCCCGCCCCGCTGGTAGCCGATCCGCACCCGCCGCTGCTGCCGCAGCGCTTCCGCGAGCGTCCGCAGGTGGGGGACCTCCTCCTTGCCGTGGAACCAGCGCGGCATGTCGAGGTGGACGAGCGCGGGGCCGCCAGCGCCCGGCCCGGCGGTCACGCTGATCTTGCGCTGAGCGGCGGACAGCGCGTCGCCCAGCCCCAGTTCGGCGAGCGCGGTGGGCACACCGAGCACGAGCAGCGCCTCCGCCTCGTCCGCGGACAGGCCGCGCAGCGGGAACCGGTAGCCGTCGAGCAGCCGGCACCCGCCGCCAGGCCCGGACTCGGCCACGACCGGCACCCCGGCCGCGCTCAGCGCGGCGAGGTCACGGTAGATGGTGCGCACCGACACCTCGAGTTCGGCGGCGAGGGCACGGGCGGACATCTGGCCCCGTGCCTGGAGCAGCAGGGCCAGCGAGACCAGACGATCGGCGCGCACATGGCAAGCCTAAAGAAAATCGCTGACACGAGATGTCAGCGTTACGTCTTTAGTGTTCTGCGCCATGATCACCTGGACGGAGTTCAACCGGTGCCAGCCCGCGCTCGCCGCGGTCGGCCGCGATCAGTTCTACCAGCACGGCCTGGGCCTGGGTTTCCTCGCCACGGTGCGCCGCGACGGCGGCCCCCGCGTGCACCCGGTGTGCCCGGTCATCAGCGCCGCGGGGCTGCATGTGCTCATCCTCCCCGGCCCCAAGCGCGGCGACCTGCGCCGCGACGGACGGTACTCGCTGCACACGGAGATGTTCCCGCCGCCGCGCCAGGACGACGGCTTCGCGGTTTCCGGCCTCGCCAGGGAGGAGAACGACAAAGCGACCTGGGACGTCGTCCGCGACCAGGTGATCACCGACTTCGGCGAGCTATGGCCCGACTACGACACGCTGACGTTGTTCGAGCTGTCGGTAGCGAGCTGCCTGCTCACCCTGACCCAGCCGACCGATGCCTTCCCCAAGGGCCCGACGATCTGGAAGGCCTCGCGCTAGAGGGTCTAGAGGGTGGTGTGTCGCCTGCCTCAGCCGCCAAACGACCGGTGGAATCCGAACAGCCGGCGTTCACGCCCGATCGCCGACTCCACCACCCGCTTCATCCACGGCGTCCCGACCGCCGCGCGGTAGCCGTCCTCATCGAAGACCGACGTGGTCGCCATCTCGTGCAGCGACAGGTACGTCGGCCCCGTGCCGGCGGTCAGCCGGAACCGCCGGATGCGCCGCCAGCCGGGCACCGCGAGCAGCATCGGGATGTGCTCGTCCGTGTACCAGGCCGCCACATCATCCTCACGATCGGGCGGCACCGACATCGACATGGCGAGCACCACGGGCGGGGCCCCGTCGCAAGGGTCGCCGTCGTCGCTGATCGGCTCGTATACCCGGCGGTCCAGCGTCGCGAGCCGTGACATCATCGACTTTTCCCGCGCGCTCGCGGAGGCGGCCAGCGCCTTGTACTCCGGGCTGTCCAGCACCCCTGCCTTGATCTCGTAGTAGGCCAGCCAGCCGGGCTCTTTGTCGTCGAGCGCCCGGAACCGGTACCCGGCCGAGATGCCTGGCACGGCCAGCCGCCCTGGTCCGTGCTCGTTGTCGTACCAGTCGTTGAATTCCGCCAGGGGGATGGAACCCGGCTCGGTGTAGACGAACAGCAAACCGTCAGACATATTCTTGATCGTAAACCGCGCGCGTCGCGGTCGGCGGCGTCATCCCCTCGTGAGCCGGCCGGGAACGGATCGTCGCCGGGCTGTACCTCCAGCGCCACAAGCACCCGCGATACCATGTTGTAGGCGGCCACAGTGACGGTGAGCTCGAGGACCTGACGGTCGTCGAAATGCGCCCGCACGGCTTGAAAGATTTCATCTGGCACGGTCACGTGCATGGTCATCGCGTCGGCATACGACAGCGC
>DATMKQ010000115.1:0-13755 GCA_035571275.1 Trebonia sp. | reverse complement strand
GCCACGCGGCCAGCGCAAAGCGGCCACGCCCCGCCCGCAGCACCAGACCGCAGATCAACAGCCACCACACGAAAATCCCGCGTGCATCGCCCGGGCCACGTTGACAACGTCCCTTTACGATGGTGGATCGGTTTCCATGCTGGGCCATGGAAACCGATCCACGTTATCTAGGTCGAGCTCCAGGGGACCACAGAAACGTGAGGATGGTGTGTCTCGACGGGCGGAAGGGAACCGGGGGAAGAGGGTGGCCCAGACTAGGTGGCTGACCACTGCCGGGATTGCGTTCGTGCTGGCGGCGATGAGCGCCGGATGCGGGGCTCACGGGACCGGTTCCGTGGCCGCCGCGCGGTCGGCCACCGGGGGCGCGGCCGGTTCCGTGGCCGCCGCGCGGTCGGCCACCGGGGGTGCGGTCGGGTACTGGACCGAAGGCAGGCTGCTTGGCGCCAAGCCGTCGCGCGAGTGGGCGCTGCCCGGGTCGCAGGCGTCGCCCAGGGCGGCGCCGAGCGCGCACAGCCCGGTTATCGCCGCGCCCAGGGTCGGCGCGCTCTTCTCGCGCAACGCGAGCGGAAATCACTTCTGCACCGCGAGCGTGGTCGCGAGCCCGGGACATGACCTGCTGATCACGGCCGCGCACTGCATTAACGGCGGCAAGGGCGGCGGCTACAACCAGGACATCGTGTTCATCCCCGGGTACGAGGACGGGGATGAGCCGTTCGGCGTGTGGACGGTGAGCAAGCTCCTCGTCGACCAAGACTGGACCACGGCGTCAGACCCCGACTACGACGTGGGCTTCGTCGTGCTCAACCCCAACGGCGGGAAGAACATCCAGGATGTCCTGGGAGCGAACGAGATCGCGTTCAACGCCGGATACACCAACCTGGTGCGGGTCACCGGGTACCCGTCGAGCGCCGACGCGCCGGTGACATGCCTGAACCGGACAAGCATGCAGAGCGCGACCCAGGTCAGGTTCGACTGCGGCGGCTTCTTCGGCGGCACCAGCGGCAGCCCGTGGGTCACGGATTTCGACCCACAGACCAGGACCGGGCACATCGTCGGTGTGATCGGCGGTTACCAGGAAGGCGGGGACACCGACTCGATCTCCTACAGCGTTTACCTGAACGACGGCATCCGCTCGCTCTACGAGCAGGCCGTAGCGCTTGGCTAGGGGGCCGCTAGCGCGGGCAGGGGCGGCTAGTGCTCCTCGGCGGTGACGTCGGCGCCCAGCGCCCTGAAGCGCTCCCCGACCGTCGCGTGACCGCGGTCGATCAGGTACCCAGAAGACACCACGGTCTCGCCTTCCGCGGCCAGCCCAGCCAGGATGAGCGCGACCCCGCCACGCAGGTCGTGCGCCACGACCTCGGTGCCGCGCAGCGCGCTCGGGCCGTGCACGATCGCGACATTGTTGTCGATCTCGACCTTGGCGCCCATCTTGTTGAGCTCGGGCACGAGGGTGTACCGGCCGTCGAAGATCGTCTCCCGGATGTAGCTCGCACCGTCCGCCATCGTCGCCACCGCCATGATCGGCGACTGCAGGTCGGTGGCGTACCCCGGGTAGGGGCTGGTGATCACGTTGATCGGGCGCAGCGGCCGCTCCCGGCGCACCTGAAGAACGGCGCCCTGGGCGGAGAACTCGACGCCCATCTGCTCGAGCTTCCAGCGCACCACGCCGAAGTGGTCGAGGTTGGCGCCGACCAGGTTGATCTCGCCGCCGGCGGCGGCCGCGGCCATCGCGAAGACGCCGGCGTCGATCCGGTCTGGCATCACGGTGTGCTCGACGGCGGTCAGCGATGACACGCCGCGGACGGTGATGAAGCCGGTACCGCCGCCGCTGATGTCCGCGCCCATTTTGGTGAGGAACGCGATTACGTCGAGCACCTCGGGCTCTTGCGCGGTGTTATCGATGATCGTCGTTCCCGGCGCGAGGGACGCCGCCATGATCAGGTTCTCGGTGCCCGTGTGCGACGGCGTGTCCAGGTACAGGTGGGCGCCACGGAGCCCGTCGGCGGTGATGCGGATGACCGTGTCGCCCTCGTCCACCGTCGCGCCGAGCCGGGCGAAGCCGCGGTAATGGAAGTCAAGGCTCCGGCTGCCAAGGTTGCAACCGCCGACGCCCTCGATAACGGCCTCGCCGAACCTGTGCAGCAGTGCGGGCACGAACAGCACCGAGCCGCGGAACCGCCGGGCGATCTCGGCGGGCAGCACCGGCGAGGTCAGCCGCGAGGCGTCTACCACCAGCGTGCGCTCGCGCTCGTGGAACTCGACTCTGGCCCCGACCGCCTGCGCGAGTTCGACGGCGCGCCGCACATCCTCGATCGGCGGCACGTTGCGGAGCACGGTCCGGCCTCTGTCCGTCAGCAGCGCGGCCGCGATCATCTTGAGCGCCGCGTTCTTGGCGCCTTGGATGAAGACCGTGCCCTCGAGGGGCGTGCCACCACGGACGCGGTAGCGGATCTCGGTGCCCTGGGTCATGTGGATACTGCTCCTGTCCGATCCGAGGGGGAACTGCGAGAAACTGCGCGTCACGTCGGTGAACACGCCATGGCGAACGCTCGTCCAGTATGCCACCCGATGGGCGTGCTCAGGTGAGTCGCGCTAGTCGGTCGAAGACGTGTCCTAGGCGAGCGACATAAGGTTCTGCGAGGAATGCCCGGTCAAGAGTCGCTTCGTCGATGACCATATTCCGGTTCTTACCCTGTGTAAGCAAAGAATCACGGAATGGAACATCATTGTCCCAGGTGTCCATGGCGGCCGCCTGTACCAGCGCGTAAGCATCCTCCCTGGACAACCCGCTGCTCACGAGTTCGAGCAGCACCGCGGAGGAGTACAGCAGGCCGTTGGTCACGTTCATGTTGGCGCGCATCCGAGCAGAGTCCACCACCAGTCCCTCGACCAGTCCGACCGTGAGATGCAGCATATAGTCGGTGGCGATCGCCGCGTCGGGCAGCGCGATCCGCTCCACGCTGGAGTGGGAGATGTCCCGCTCGTGCCAGAGCGGGATGCCCTCGGTGACAGGGGTCACGTAGGACCGCACTACCCGGGCGAGCCCGGTAATACGCTCAGAACGAATGGGGTTCTTCTTGTGTGGCATCGACGACGAGCCCTTCTGGCCCGACCTGAACGGCTCGGCTAGCTCCCTGACCTCGGTACGCTGCCCGTGCCTGACCTCGAGAGCCACCGCCTCGCAGACGGTTGCGAGCACCGCGAGCGCCGATACCCATTCGGCGATCCCGTCGCGCATCACGACCTGCGTGGCGGCATCGGCGGCGCGCAGGCCCAGCGCGGGCATCACCTCCGCCTCGACCGTCGGGTCGATGTTGGAGTACGTGCCCACCGGGCCCGATAGCTTGCCTACCGCGACCGCTTCCCTGGCGCGCCGCACCCGGTCCCTGGACCTCGCGGCCGCGAACGCGAAGTCCGCGACCCGGTGTCCCCACACGTCCGGCTCGGCGTGCACGCCGTGCGTGCGGCCGGACCGCAGCGTGTCGCGGTGCGCGAGCGCGTGGTCGCGCAGCACCGCGACCAGTCGGTCCGCCTTGGTCAGGATGATGTCGGTGGCCTCGGCCAGCTGCACCGCCAGGGCGGTGTCAAGCAGGTCGGAGGAGGTCATCCCGTAGTGCACGTAGGCCGCCGCGGACCGCGGGGTGGTGTTGTCCGCCCATGCGGTGAGGAAGGCGATCACGTCGTGCTCCGTCACTGCTTCCACCGCTGCCACCGCTTCGGGAGAAGGAGGGGGAGCAGAACGGACCGGGGCGACTGCTTCGGCGGGAACCATCCCCGCCCTGGCCTGGGCCTCGAGGACCAGCGTCTCCACCCGGCACCACAGCTCGTACTTGTGCGCCTCGCTCCAGACCCGGCCCATTTCCGGAAGCGTGTACCGCTCAATCACGCATCAACAGTATCGTGCGCGATCCTCCGCTCGGTGACCAGCGTGCCCGCCACGACCACGGTCAGCAGGACGATTCCGGCGGCCGCGGACGCGGCGACCGCGACCGGCCACGCGGCGAGCGCTACCGCGGCGCCGCCGGCCCGGTACCGCGAAGGACCGATGCCGAGAACGCGCCGGAACATCACATCGCCGGCCAGGAACAGCAGCACCCCGCCGGCAAGTGCCAGGGCCGGGCCGCCTGGCAGCGGGGCGCCGGGGTGCCCTAGCGCGTGCTTCAGCCCGGCCGCGGTCGCGACGACACCGAGCAGCATCGGGATGTACGCGTAGAAATAAGCGTTGAGCGCGAGCTGCGGGCGGACCGCGCGATCCGCCGCCGTGATCGCCGCCTCGGCGCGATCGTCATCGCCCGTGCCGAAAAACGCCCACCACAGCGCGGCGGTAAGCGCCAGGCCTAGCGCCGCCGACAGCGCGAGTGCCACTGTTACCCGCTGGCCCGCCGCGCCGATCCCGATGTCGGCCACGGACTCGCCGAAGGCGACAATCATCACCGCCCCGTGCCGCTCCACGAAGTGCGCGGGCGCGATGTCAAATAGCCCCCGCGGGTGAACGACCAGCGGGGACAGCACCTGCACCGCCAAGGCGGCGGCCCAGAGCCCGTACGCGGGACCGGATGGTACGAGCCCGGCGACGATCACCAGCAGCGCGGACATCAGATTGAACGGCAGCACTAGCCGGATGTTCTTGTTGACCCGCAGATAGAGCCCGCCGTGGACGAGGACGACCAGCAGGTAGCCGAGTCCCAGCGCGAGCCCGTCCCGGCCATGGCCGGCGGGAGTGCCGAAGGAATGCGGGATCGCCAGCCCGATGATCAAGAAGCCGGCCATGCCGAGCAGGAGGAGCAGACGTTCCGGGGTCTGCACGGGGGTGCGGCTGTTCGTCAGCCAAGCGTAGGCACCGTACATCCACCACAACACCCCGAAGATCAGCAGCACCCGCCCGGCCGCCGCGACGCTCATGTCGCGCGCCAGCAGGCTCGTCAGCTGCGTGATCGTGAAGACGAAGACGAGATCGAAGAACAGCTCGAGCGTGCTAACGCGAGCCGGCAGTTCAGGCTGTTGCGGCTCGCTCGGCGATGTCATGCCGGTACCAGCTCCCGCGCATCCGGACGCATTCCACCACCTCATAGGCCGCCGCCCTGGCGGCGGCGAGATCCGCGCCCGACCCGACCGCGTTCAGCACGCGGCCTCCTGCTGACACTAGGGATGAATGTCCCATTGAGCTCGCTATGGGCAGCCTCGTGGGCCATTCATCCTTCCAGGAGGTGCCTGCGTGCAGGAGGTAAGCCCCGGTTCGTTCCGAATAATTGTCTAGGTTGATCTCGTCGCCCTTGACCGGGGCGGCGGGGTAGCCTTCCGCGGCGATCACCACCGTCACCGCGGCGCCGGGCAGCCAGGTCAGCGGCGGGGCGGAGGCGAGGTCGCCGACGGCGGCCGCGTGCAGCACACCCGCCAGCGGGGTGGCCAGCCGGTCGAGGACGACCTGCGTTTCCGGGTCACCGAACCGTGCGTTGAACTCCACCACCTTGACGCCTGCCGAGGTCAACGCGAGGCCCGCGTACAGCAGCCCGCGGAACGGCGCCGACCTGCGACGGAGGATCTCGATCGCGGGCTGTAGGACCCCGTCCATGACGTCGGCGACCAGGTTGGGCGGCGCCCAGGGGAGCGGGGTGTAGGCCCCCATGCCACCGGTGTTCGGACCGTGGTCGCCGTCGCCGGCGCGCTTGAAATCCTGCGCGGGCAGCAGCGCCACCGCGGTGGCGCCGTCGGCGAGCGCGAACACGCTCACCTCCGGCCCGTCCAGGTACTCCTCGATGACCACGCGCCCGCACGCGGCGGCGTGGCGCTTCGCCTCGGCCAGGTCTTCGGTCACGAGCACGCCCTTGCCGGCCGCGAGCGCGTCGTCCTTCACCACGTACGGCGGGCCGAACGTGGTGAAGGCGATATCCGCCTCGGCCTGGGTGTGGCAGGTGAAGGATCGCGCGGTGGGGATGCCCGCGTCCGCCATGATCTCCTTGGCGAACGCCTTGGAGCCCTCGATGCGGGCCGCGGCGGCGTCGGGGCCGAAAGTTGTTATCCCGCCGCCGCGCAGGGCGTCCGCGACGCCAGCGACCAGCGGGGCTTCCGGGCCGATGACGACCAGATCGGCGGCGAGATGCGTTGCCAGCCTGGTGACGTCGGCCGGGTCGTTTGGCTGGACAGGGTGGAGCTGCGCCAGCCCGGCGATGCCCGGGTTGCCCGGGGCGGCGTGCAGGGCTGTGACCTCAGGGTCGCGGCTGAGCGCGCGGACGATCGCGTGTTCCCGTCCGCCGGAACCGATCACGAGTACTCGCACGGGGCGAGCCTATCTACAGCAGCGGTCGTAGCTGCAGGGTCTGGTCGCGGCGCGGGCCGACGCCGACCGCGGCGATCGGCGCGCCCGACAGCTCCTCGATGGTCTTCACGTAGTTGCGGGCGGCGGCAGGCAGGTCGTCGAAGGTCCTGGCCTTCGAGATGTCCTCCCACCAGCCATCGAGGTACTCGTAGACGGGCTTGGCGTGGTGGAACTCGGTCTGTGTCATCGGGATCTCGTCGTAGCGCTTGCCGTCCACCTCGTAGGCCACGCAGACCGGCACCTTGTCCAGGGTGGACAGCACGTCCAGCTTGGTGAGGAAGAAGTCGGTGACCCCGTTGACGCGGGTCGCGTACCGGGCGACCACCGCGTCGAACCAGCCGGTGCGCCGGGCCCGGCCCGTGGTCACGCCGTACTCACCACCCGTCTTGCGCAGGAACTCGCCTTGCTCATCGAGGAGTTCGGTGGGGAACGGGCCGGACCCGACCCGGGTGGTGTACGCCTTGACGATGCCGATCACCTTGGTGATCCGGGTCGGCCCGATGCCGGCGCCGACGCACGCGCCGCCCGCCGTCGGCGACGACGAGGTGACGAACGGGTAGGTGCCGTGGTCGACGTCGAGCATCGTCGCCTGAGCGCCCTCGAGCAGCACCACCTCGTCGTTGTCCAGCGCCGTACCCAGGACGACTCCGGTGTCCGCCACGTAAGGTCGCAGCCGCTCGCCGTAGGCGATGTACTCGTCGGCGACCTTGTTAGCGTCGATACCGCGGCGGTTGTAGACCTTGGTCAGCAGCTGGTTCTTTTCCCTGAGCACGAGGTCGAGCTTCTGGCGCAGGATGCCCGGGTCGAACAGGTCCTGCACCCGGATCCCCATCCGCGCCACCTTGTCGCCGTAGGTCGGGCCGATGCCGCGGCCCGTGGTGCCGATCCTCGCGTTGCCCAGGAACCGTTCGCTGACCTTGTCCAGGGCACGGTGGTGGGGCATGATCAGGTGCGCGTTAGCGCTGACGAGGAGCCGTGCGCAGCTCACGCCTCGCTGCTCGAGGCCGTCGATCTCTTCGAAGAGCACGCCTGGGTCGATGACGACGCCGTTGCCGATGACCGGCGTAACGCGCGGGGACAGCACGCCGGACGGCAGGATGTGCAGCGCGTAGCTCTCTTCGTCGATCACGACGGTGTGGCCGGCGTTGTTCCCGCCTTGGTACCTGACGACATACTGAACGCGGTCACCAAGCAGGTCCGTCGCCTTGCCCTTACCCTCGTCGCCCCATTGGGCGCCGATCAGCACGATGGCCGGCATCTTCTCACGCCTTTCACACGACTAAGCCCCTGGCAGCGCAAGCGCGTCAGGGGCTCTTGCGTTCAGAGTTTACCGAAAGGCGCAGGTGAAACCTAGTCGGCGGGTGGGTCTGGCAGACTCGTCCCATGAGCACGCATCAGAACCTGTTTGGCGAGCCCGCTCCGACGCTGCTGCCGGCCGACGAAGAGCCGGCGCACCTGATCGAGTCGGGCACGCCGGCCGTGGACGTAGCGGCCAGGTACCCGGCGTTCTCGCTCGCCTGGGCAATGCTGGCAGAAGAGGCGTTCGCCGCCGGTCGTCCCGTCGAGTCCTACGCCTACGCCCGCACCGGCTATCACCGGGGGCTCGACGCACTGCGCCGCAGCGGCTGGAAGGGGCACGGGCCGATCCCCTGGTCGCACGCCGCGAACCAGGGATTCCTGCGCGCCCTCGCCGCCCTCGGCCGCGCCGCGGACGCCATCGGCGAGGATGACGAAGCCCAGCGCTGCTGGACGTTCCTCGCCCAGAGCAGCGCCGAGGCCGCCGCCGTGCTGCACGACTCCTAGTCGAGCTTGTGGCCTGCCGATAGCAGGTCCTGGCAGGCCAGCGTGACGCGGGCCGCCATGCCGTTCTCGGCCGCCTTGCCGTACGAGCGCGGGTCGTATGCCTTCTTGCTGCCGACCTCGCCGTCCACCTTCAGCACGCCGTCGTAGTTCGTGAACATGTGGCCGACGATCGGCCGGGTGAACGCGTACTGGGCGTCGGTGTCGACGTTCATCTTGACGACCCCGTAGGAGATCGCCTCCCGGATCTCCTCAAGCGAGGACCCGGAGCCGCCGTGGAAGACCAGGTCGAACGGCTTGTCCTTGCCGTACTTGGCGCCGACCGCCTCCTGGATGTCCTTGAGCACTTCCGGCCGCAGCTTGACGTGGCCCGGCTTGTAGACGCCGTGTACGTTGCCGAACGTCGCGGCGAGCATGTACCTGCCGCGTTCGCCGAGGCCGAGCGCTTCCGCCGTGGCCAGCGCGTCTTCCGGCGTGCTGTAGAGCTTCTCGTTCATTTCGCCGACGATGCCGTCCTCCTCGCCGCCGACGACGCCGATCTCGACCTCCATGATGATGTGGGCCTTGGCACACTTCTCGAGGAGATCCTTGGCGATCTCGAGGTTCTCGGCCAGCGGCACGGCTGAGCCGTCCCACATGTGCGACTGGAACAGTGGCTGCTTGCCCTCGGCGACCCGCTTCGTCGACAGTTCGATCAGCGGACGCATGTAGCTGTCCAGTTTGTCCTTCGGGCAGTGGTCGGTGTGCAGCGCCGCGTGGATCGGGTACTTGGCGGCAACCACCCCGGCGAACTCGGCGAGCGCTTCGGCGCCGGTCACCATGTTCTTGACCTTCTGGCCAGACAGGTATTCGGCGCCGCCGGTCGAGATCTGGAGGATCCCGTCGCTGCCGGCGTCCGCGAAGCCCTGGAGTGCGGCGTTCAGCGTCTGGCTCGATGTCACGTTGATGGCGGGGTATGCGAAGCCGTTTTGCTTGGCCCGGTCAAGCATCTGGGCGTAGATCTCTGGGGTCGCGATGGGCATGGCGGTGCTCCTGATCCCTGTTATCCCTTGGTCTCGGCTGAACTCTATTATCCGGGGTCGTCCGGGAACGCGACGGCCGGCGTCAGGGAACTACGACGAAGATGTAAAACGCACTCCCTGGGATGCTGTACAAAGGTGGCCATGGGCCAGAGCTTCCTCGTGTCGCACGCCATCTACGCGATTGTCCTGTTTGGCGTGCTCGAAGCCATGTGTATCCCCATCTCGTCGGAGCTGACGTTCCTGCTTGGCGGTGCCATCGCCTCCGGCGGTGTCGCGGCCACGCACCAGCACCCATCGCTGGCCTTGGTGATCATCCTGGGGACGATCGCCGAAATGGTCGGCTCGTACATCGCCTACGGCGTCGGCCGGGCAGGCGGGCGCCCACTGGTGCGCCGCTGGGGCAAGTACGTGCTGGTGACCGAGGCGGACGTGGCCCGCGCCGAGCGGTTCCTCGTCGGCCGGGGAGTGTGGGCGTTGCCCGTCGCCCGCATGCTGCCGTTCGTGCGCGCCTTCGCGTCGATCGTGGCCGGACTGGTCGACATCCCGCCCCTGCGGTTCGGCGTGCTCAACTTCATCGGCACGCTGGTGTACGTGGTCGTGCTGTCCAGCATCGGCTACAGCCTGGGCAGCGAGTGGAGCAAGATCAACCACGGGGTCACGACGGTTAGCTACGTGCTCGTGGCCGTCGTCGTGCTGGCGATCATCGGGTTCGTGGTGCTCCGGTTGCGCGAGTTCCGGCGCGAGGCCGCGGCGAAGGGCAAGCACAGCCAGTCATCGTCCCGGGAGCGGCTGGGCAGCTAACCGGCCGTCTCGTCGCGCCAGCCGGCCTACAAGCCGAGTTCGGCGAACTCGTAGACCGCGCGGTACGGCAGGCCCCGGTCAAGGACGCGCTGCCGGGCGCCGCGTTCGACGAGCACCGCCACGCCGACCACCTCGGCGCCGGCCTCTTGCAGCGCGTCCACGGCGGTGAGCACCGAGTTGCCGGTCGTGGAGGTGTCCTCGACGGCGAGTACCCGCCGGCCGGCTACGTCGGGACCCTCGATCCTGCGCTGCGTGCCGTGCTCCTTCTCGGCCTTCCGCACGACGAAGGCGTCGATCGGGGTGCCCCGGCTGGCGGCCGCGTACATCATGGCGTAGGCCACCGGGTCGGCGCCGAGCGTGAGGCCGCCGACCGCCTCATAGGGCAGGTCCGCCGTTGCGTTGAGGAGCAGGCGGCCGGCCAGCGGCGCCAGGCGTCCGTCCAGCGTGACCCGGCGGAGGTCGACGTACATATTCGTTTGCTGTCCTGACGAAAGCACGATGTCGCCATGGATTACAGCCTTGGCTTTGATCCCCGTCAGCAGTTCTTCCCGGTCGTTCACAGCACCCGAGCATATAAGGCGGGCCGATTGGGTAATTGCGCCGCTACGGACAGAAGTTTTCTCGTGGGCGCGGAAGGCTGATCCGACACGCTGCTGACGAGCATGAACCCCTGGTACGCCTGGGGTTGCAGCCTGTGTAACGAACGGCCGGCCGGCCAGATGGCTATGTGAGGAATGCGCGGAAAGGCCAACGCGGCTGGCTTACTTTATTACTCTAAGAGAGCAGAGAACAGTTGGCCACCACGCTCCGGTGGCCTCTGAACAGGATGTTCTCGCGCCGAGGGGAAGGACGGTGTGGCGTGGATCGCTGCGCGCTGTTCGTAGATGCTAGCTATGTGCTAGCGGACGGCAGCATGGCGGTGCACGGGACGCGCCGCCGTGAGTCCGTGTCGTGGGATTACGAGGGGCTGCTTCAACTGCTGGCCAGCCTGGCTACGGAGCGGTCAGGACTTCCGCTGCTTCGCTGCTACTGGTACGAAGCGACCGTGGAGGGCCGCCGAGGCGAGGATCACGACACCCTCGCCGACATCCCTGGCGTCAAGCTCCGGATCGCGAAGATGCGGCCAGGCCGCCGCGAAGGAGTGGAAAGCGAGATCCACCGTGACCTGGAGACCCTCGCGCGAAACAAGGCGGTCAGTGACGCCTTCGTGGTCAGCGCTGAGGAGGATCTCGCGTCGGTCATCGCCGAAGTTCAAGATCTCGGCCTGCGGGTCACGCTGCTGAATATCGCGGCCGAGGGAGAGTGGACGGTTTCACGGGCCCTGCGCCAAGAGTGCGATGACCTCGTGGACATCAGCAGCGAGCATCTTCGGCCCTACTTGGAGCTGATCTCCGGCGCGGAGCCGCCGCATGCCGACGAGCACGACGGCGCGTCGCTCGTGGCGCTGCGGCCGACGGCCAACGGCTATGCCGCGACCGGGCGCACGGCCGCGTTCGCGTACCCCGCGCCCGCGGCTGTCTCCGCTGTGCCCGACGCCGCCGCCACGCAGGAGCCGGCCGGCCGGCCGGATCCGTCGCCCGCCGTCCAGGAAGCGCCATCGGCCGCCCCCGTCGCCCCGGCGGCGTCAGCCGCGTCAGCCCCGTCGGCCCCGTCGGCCTTGCCCGTCCCGTCGGCCCTGCCCACACCATCCGCCCCGTCCGTCCCGAGGGAGCCGGTTCAGGTACCCGCGGCCGCGGCTGCGGCGTCGGCCGGGCCTGAATACGCCGGCATCCCCGCGGACATCGGAATCCAGCAAGACGGGTACGCGTTCCGGCAGGACGCGGTTCCCGCCGTTGGCCGGGATGCCGGGCCAGGCCGGCACGACGCCGGCACCCGGCGGGAGCGGCAGGAACTGTACGCGGCCCCGGTGGCGCTTCCGGCGGCTGCCGTCAGCCAGCCACCGGAATTCGTCAGCCAGCCGGAATTGCCGGTGGCCAGGACGCGTCAGCCAGCGGACCTGTCCGGTTACGCTCCTGGTGCCGCGCGCGACCAGCTTCCCGCCGATCCGCCGATCCGAGACCGGTTCGCGCGGGAACCGCTGCTGGGCGAGTCTGGCCCGGCACTGCAGTCCGTCGCAGGCGTGCCAGGTACGGCCCAGATCCACCGGCTGCCTACCCGCGGCGGTGGCCCAGGCCCCCAGGGAGTCCAGGCGCCCGGCCAGCTTTCAAATGGGCAGTCGCCAGTCGGCCAGTCCCCAGCGGGGCAGCCCTCGGCTGGGCCGCCCACGCTGTCGGCCTCGACGGCGGCGCAGCCGGCGATCGGGGCGCCCGCGGCGCTGGTCGCGCCGATCGTTCCAGGTCCCGGGTACGGTCCAGGGCACAACGGTTCCCCGTACAGCGGGCCGCAGCCTGTCGTTCCCGGTGGCCCGACGTCGGGTCCGTCAGGGCTGGCATATCCGTCGGGTCCGTCGGGTCCGTCGGGGCTGCCGGCGTTGCCGGGCGGCCAGCCTGATGGGCTCGGCCTGCACGGTATCGCCAACCCCATGCCGTCGCCGGGCCCGGCTGGCCAGGGCAATGCCAGCGGGCCGCTGTACGCGGCCGGCCCGATTGGCTACCCGAACGGGAACGGTCAGTCCTCAGTTTCCCTGGCCGAGGCCGTTCAGTCGGCACACGACGAGGGCCAGGAGTTCGGCGCTTCCGTCGCGCGAGACGCTCCCGCGTTGTGGCTGGAGGCGGTACTTGCCAGGAAGCCGCGGATGCCGTCAGACCTCGAGGCCAGACTCCTTCAGGGGTCCGCCCTGCCTATCGATTTCCTGTTGCACGACGAGGTAAGGCACGCTCTGCGGCGCGGGTTCTGGGACGCCTTGGAGCGTGCACGCCGCTAGCCGACCGTATGCCGTGAACCCCGGAGGGGACTAGAAATCCGTGCGAATGGAAGAGGACCGCTGGGGTACCGTGGGTAGAGTGGCGGGCGTCGATGAGTTCGACGAGATCGAGTTTCAGGCCGCACGGACAGGCAACCACGTGCGAGCCGCTGTACGCATGAGCCAGTTGGCCGAGGAGGCCGAGCCAGGCGAGCGTGCCGAGTCGCACATGCGCGCCGGCGAGCAGTGGATGATGGCCGACGACCCGCAGCGGGCCGCGGCAGAGTTCGACGCGGCAATCGACGACGGTGGGCCCACGTTCGCCGACCCAAGGGTGCACCTGGCCAGAGCGCTGTTGGCACTCAACCGCGACAGCGAGGCCGAGTCCCTGCTGACCACCCTGACCGCCGACCGGGAAATAATGTCCCCGCGCACCTGTGACCTCCTTGCCGAGTTGCTGACCGAGCAGGGTGACCTGCCGGGCGCGCTCGACTGGGCGACGGCTGGCGTGGAGCAATGCATCCAGCGCGGCGACGACGCGGAACTTCAGCTCCTGCTCCGGCTGCGCTTCAGGATCCGCGTCGATCTCGGATTCGATGAGGACGACT
This sequence comes from Trebonia sp., assembly GCA_035571275.1. Lineage (GTDB taxonomy): Bacteria > Actinomycetota > Actinomycetes > Streptosporangiales > Streptosporangiaceae > Trebonia. The sequence goes on along the minus strand of DATMKQ010000115.1, from coordinate 366 downwards.
ACGACCGGATGCTCGACGGCTCCCGTCGATAGCGCGTTTAACGTTCCCGGGGCCTAGGCCGGCCTGCTAGGCGCTTGTTATAGCTCTTGCTGGCGCTCCAGGTAGTTCAGCGCCACCCAGCCCACCGGCACGGGAAGCCAGAAGGTTAGCAGGCGGAAGAGCAGCACCGCGCTGACCGCGTTGGCGCCGGGCACGCCCGCGGCCGTGAGCCCGGCCGTCAGCGCAGCCTCGACGGCGCCGAGCCCGCCGGGGGTCGGAATTATCGACCCCAGCGCGCTTCCTGTCAGGTATACGAAGGCGATCCTCGCGAAGGGAACCGACCGGTCAAACGCCGCGACGCAGGCGGCCAGGCACAGGATGTACGAG
>DATMKQ010000114.1:0-6110 GCA_035571275.1 Trebonia sp. | reverse complement strand
GGTAGCCATGTTTTTCGGTCCGTTTCGCGTTATTTGTCCATGCCGAACGCGCCCTAAGACGCCTGACCCGGCCCGGCTCTTCGTTCGGGGACAGGTGAATCAGCCGTCTGATCGGCGCGCCACGTCGCCGAGGATGTCCGCCAGCTCCCGTGCGCGCGACCACATCGGCCAATGGCCGGTCGGCAGGTCGATGTAGCTGACGTCGCGCAGCTCGGCCAGCCCGCCGACCCACGGATAGCCCTCTTCCACCGCCGCCTTGATCTGATCCGACGACATCGACGTGCACACGACGGTGCTCGGCACGATCAGCCGCCGCTCATCAGTTAGCCGTGGCGCCTCGCGCAGGGCCGCGCCCGGCTCGGGCACGGCCCGTTCCCGGAAGACCGCCAACTGCTCGTCGCTGAGGCCCGCCAGGCTGCTGCCGCCCGCTTCCAGCTCCTGCCACGTGGGCAGCGGCAACTCGGTCGCGTCGAAGTCGGGGTCCAGGGCGCCGATCGCGGGCCCGGAATCGACGTAGACCATGGCCGCGAGCCGGTCAGGAATGCGGTCGCTCGCAGCGTAGCCAGGAACACCCGCCCCGCTGTGCACCGCGAGCACCACCGGGACGCCTTTCGCGGATGCCGCCGAGCAGATCGTCTCGATGTGATCGGACATGGTGATCGCAGACCGGTCGGCTTCCGCGGACTCCAGTCCTGGCAGCGTGATCGCGGTGACGTCATGACCGTCGGCGCGCAGCGCAGCGGCGACGTCATCCCACGCCCAGGCGCCGAGCCAGAATCCCGGGACCAGCACTATCGGAGCTGTAGTCATACCCGCGAGGCTACTCGGTGCTGTCTCAGCGGTAATTGGTGAACCAGGCACCTCATCAGACCGCCAGACGATCAAGCGGTACGGTACCCGAATGGAAGGCGACCGTCCGTGGGCTGCTCCCACAGAACACGTCGTTGTAGGCAGAAGGTGGAGGTACGCGCCGCCTCCTCGGGTCATGTACGAAGCGGTCGTTGACGAGGCGGAGCAGTGGCTCTCTCTTCTGACCGGCGAGATCCCGCCAACGGTGGCCGCTTCGCGGCGACCCGATGCCGTACTCCTGAAGCCCTGGGTGGATCCGTCCGTAACCGCCGTTGAACTGCGGATCGAGCAGGACGGCTACGGCTCCGCGATCACTGTGCTTGCTTATGGCGACGTTCCACAGCTTCCCGATGAGCGCCGGCGCCAGGTCAGGTACCGGCTCGGCACGATCTTCGGTGCGGCTCTACGCGAGTGGGTAGATGAGCCGCACTGACGGCTCGGGCTCAGCTAGATGCCTTTCATGCGAGCTGTTTCAGCGGTAATTGGTGAACTGGAGCGCGAAGTCGAAGTCCTTGGACTTCAGCAAGCTGATGACAACCTGCAGGTCGTCCTTCTTCTTGGAGGAGACGCGCAGTTCCTCACCCTGGACCTGCGCACGGACTCCGCTCGGTCCCTCGTCCCTGATGATCTTGGAGACTTTCTTCGCGTTCTCCTGCGAGATGCCCTCCTTCAAGGTGATCGAAATGCGGTAGTCCTTGCCAGACAACCGCGGATCGCCAGTGTCGAGGTGTTTGAGGGAAACACCGCGCTTGACCAGTTTGTCCTTGAACACGTCGAGGACGGCCTTGGCGCGTTCCTCGCTGTTGGCGCGGATCTCGACACCGTGTTCGCCGGACCACGCGATGGACGCACCCACCCCGCGGAAGTCGAACCGGGTGCTGATCTCCTTGGCCGCCTGGTTGAGCGCGTTGTCGGCTTCCTGGCGGTCGATCTTGCTGACGATGTCAAAGCTAGACTCGCTAGGCATGGTCCTCAGGTTAGACGGGTACGGTTCGGGTCGTCACACCGGATGGGCTGGATGTCACCCTGGTCGTAGGTGGATGTCGCCGGACGTCCATGACGCAACCGGTGCAGTAGTCCGCTATTCTTCTCTCTGCCGCCACACACGGCGGTACCCGGCAGGTTGCCCGAGTGGCCAAAGGGAGCGGTCTGTAAAACCGTCGGCTTCGCCTACGATGGTTCGAACCCATCACCTGCCACGACCTGTGGAAACGCCCCTTGACCAGCACGAATGCGGTCGGGGGGCGTTTCGTGCCTTGAGCGGGCGCGTAGCGTCCTAGGTCCGCCCCTTGGCCGCTTCCTGCCGTCCAGATATGCACTTGGCGTGGACCTGTAGCAGCACGTCACGGTGTGACCTGCCCGCTTCGGCGACCTGGGCGGGGTCGCCCGTGGCGTTGAGCCACGTGGACATGGCAGAGTGGCGGAGGTCGTACGGGCGTTGAGCGACCAGTGATTCGGTCTCAGCTTCGGTGAACGCCGCCACGCGGGCTTGTGAAAGATAACTAGGTAGGCGGTGCTGGTGACCGCGCCGCCGCGCCGCCGCGCGGCAGGCTGAAGATGCGACCGCCGGGGGCCAGTGCCGAACTCGGTGAGGTGGTGACAGAGCAGCTTCACCAGATCGGGGTGAATCGGCACCGTGCGAGTCTCGCCCTCGGCGCGGTGCTTGAGTTCCTGGCGGGGCCTAATGCTTTTGCCGTCATCGCTCCACCTTGAGCCGCTTCGGGCTTGCGAGACAGCTGTTCGTAGCAGGGTTGAGCGCCGTCTGCTAGGGGCGCCCCGAAGCACAGGGAGATGATCGGAGATGCAGGCCACCCCGGATGAGATGGCAGCGGATGGGAATCCCGAGCCTGAATCCGGCGCGCTTGACGCGTTCAACGACCGGCTCGTGGCGGAGGGACACTGGGTTTTGGCCGACGGCCTCGCGGCGCCCCGGGGACGACGTTATCCGGGTCGAGGTCACCGACCGCGGCGGGGCACGGGTGCCGGAGCCACTTCGTGCTGGCGGTGATGCGGAAGACGGCCGGGGGCTCCAGCTCGTTGCCCGCCTTGCCGCGCGCGGTGGGGGTGGCGGCGGCGGGCGGACGGTGACCTGGCGAGGTGTGTATTTTCGGCCCGGGAAAAGTCAGGAGAGCGCGACGTCAACCTGCTTGGTGGCGGTCAGGTTGCCGCGGGCGGTGCCTAGATAAGTGCCGGAGGTCGGGGCTACATCGGTGTAGTCACGCCCAGTGGCGACGGTCAGGTAATTCGCGCCGACGCGGCAGCCGTTGCAGGGGTCGAGCGCTACGGCGCGCGCGGCGTCGGCGTCGGCGTCGGCGTCGGCGGCGACGATAACTTCCACCCAGGCGTGCGTGCCGCCCTCGCCGAGCAGGTGCCCGGAGACGTAGCGCGCCGGCAGCCCGATCGCCCGGCAGAGCGCGATCATGACATGCGCGGCGTCCTGGCAGACCCCCCGTCCGCCGGCGAGTGCCTCGGCCGCGGTGGTGGCGACCGAGGTCACCCCGTGCGCGTAGCGGAGCGCCTCATGCACGTATCCGCAGAACCGGTCGGCGGTGGCTAGCGTGTCCTGGTCGGCCATCGTCGCCGCCAGCCGCCGGATGGCCGCGTCGGCGGCGGTCAGCCGGGTCGGGCGCAGCAGCCGTGAGTCGGTGAGAGCGGCAGCCGGCACAAGCACGTCGGTGCCCGGCCCGACACGTTCGACGACGGCGTCCACTACGAACTCGACCCTGTCCGGCACTAGTGGCACGCGAGACCTGGTGACCATGTTGCCGGCGGCGTCCCGCCGGTGGGTGGTACGGGCGTCGGCGGCGGAGACGGTGATCGAGTGCCGTCGCCGCCGCTGGTTGCCGTGCCGCCGCGGCGGCACCACGACCAGCCGGTGGTCCAAGTCCCGTACCGGCCTGTCATAGGTGTAGGTGAAACGCTGGCGCAACACGTAAGTCAGCCGGCCTGCGTCCGGCAGCTCGCCGGGCAGTACACGCCGCAGCGGGGTGGACGGCAGCGCACCGGCCGCCTCCGTCATGTCATCTCCTCGGTCCGGAACCGCAGACTCTGCAGCACCGGACCGCGAGCGCGAAGGCCGAGGCCTTCGCCGTGGACCGGAACTCACACTCCGTCCGGACCTGCGGTGCGACTGCTGCCATTACCGCATAGTGAACTAGCTTTGTTTCGCAACTGTAACGAGGGGCGGAATGACGGGGTAACCGACCAGTGATACGAATCCACTTATGGGCGGCCTCCTCGACAGGTACCCGCGCGGCCCGGCCTACGATGAGATGTTCGGGACCGATGGTCTACCCCACCCGCATGCGCGGGCGCTGTATGACGTCCTACAGACGCTCACAGGCGAGGACCTGGCGCGGCGGGCGGAGGCCCGGGACCGCAGCTTCCGCGACCAGGGCGTCATCTTCTCCCATGCTGGCGAAGAGTGGGTTTTCCCGCTCGACCTGATCCCGCGGCTGATCCCGGCGGCCGAGTGGGAGCTGGTCGAAGCGGGCGTGGTGCAGCGGGTACGCGCGCTGGAGGCGTTTCTCGCCGACGTCTACGGGTCGGCCGAGGTGGTCAGGGACGGAGTGGTGCCGCGTTCGCTGCTCACCACCTCGACCGGGTTTTGCCGCCCGGCGCACGGCATCGAGCCGCCGAACGGCGTGCGGGTCCACCTCGCAGGGATCGATATCGTCCGCGACCAGGGGGGCCTGCTGCGGGTACTCGAGGACAACCTGCAAGTGCCCTCCGGCATGTCCTACGTGGTGGAGAACCGCAGGACCATGGCCCGGGTCTTCCCCGGGCTGTTCCTGGAGCAGCAGGTGCGGCCGGTCGCTGCCTATCCGGGGTGGCTGCTCGACGCGTTGCGGCGGTCTGCACCAGTCGGCACTGAGCAGCCCGCCGTGGTGCTGCTCACCCCCGGTGTGGGCAACGCGGCCTATTTCGAGCACGCCTTTCTGGCCCGCAAGATGGGCATCGAGCTGGTCGAGGGCCGGGACCTATTCTGCCGCGACAATATCGTGTACATGCGCAGCGTCGGAGGGCACCGGCGGGTGGACGTCGTCTACCGGCGCGTCAACGACGACTTTCTCGATCCGGTGCATTTCAGGGCCGACTCCGTCGTGGGCTGCCCGGGGATCCTGAACGCCGCCCGCGCCGGCAACGTCACGATCGCCAACGCGGTCGGCAACGGGGTAGCCGACGACAAGCTGACGTACACCTACCTTCCCACGCTCATCGAGTACTACCTCGGCGAACGCCCCCTACTGCCGAACGTCAGGACCTACCGGCTCGACGATCCGGATGTGCGGTCGCAATGCCTGGCCCGGCTTGACCAGCTGGTAGTCAAGCCGGTGCAGGGGTCTGGCGGCCACGGCATCGTCGTCGGGCCGCAGGCCTCCGACGCCGAACTGGCCGCCGTGCGCGAGCAGGTGCTAGCCGAGCCCCGGGCGTGGATCGCGCAGGAGCTGGTGCTGCTGTCAACTTCGCCGACGCAGCTCGGCGACCAGCTACTGCCCCGGCACGTCGACTTGCGGCCGTTCGCGGTCAACGACGGCGCGCAGGTAAGAGTGCTGCCCGGTGGACTGACCCGGGTGGCGCTGCGGGAGGGGAGCCTGATCGTCAACTCGAGCCAGGGCGGCGGTTCCAAGGACACCTGGGTGCTGACCTCCTCGCCGGGCTGCGACGCGGAAGCCGACGGGGCGTCGTTCCCCCGGCAGACGGTACGCGGCGCCGAGCCCGACCGCGGTCCCCACCAGGACCAGCAGCAGCAGTGAGGAGACCGGGATGCTGAGTCGGGTCGCTGAGGCGCTTTTCTGGGTGGGCCGCTATATCGAACGGGCGGAGGACACCGCCCGGCTGCTTGACGTGCACTTCCACGAAGTCCTCGAAGACCCGGGCGTGGACGAGGCTCACGCCTGCGCCGTCCTGCTGGCCGTCATGGGTGTCCCGGGTGACACTGCCGACAAGCACCGCGACTCCAGAGCCGTCCTGGAGCTGCTCGGCTACGACAAGGACTCGTCAAGCTCGATCGTCGGCGCGCTGTCCGCCGCCTGGCAGAACGCCCGCAGCGCCCGGGAGGCTCTCTCCGCGGATATCTGGGAATGCCTGAACTCCACCCATAACTCACTGCCAACCCGGGTGGCCGCCGCCCGCGACTTCGGTCCGGCGCCGTTCTTCTCCTACGTCCGCGAGCGCGCGGCGAACGTCGGGGGCTACGTCGAGGCGAGCATGAGCCGGGACACGAGTTACGATGCGCTGGTCCTGGGCCGCAGTCTGGA
>DATMKQ010000113.1:0-7761 GCA_035571275.1 Trebonia sp. | reverse complement strand
GACCCGCACCAGGAAACCGAGCAGCCAGAGAACAAGGACCACTAGCGCGATCCACCACAGCACGTGGATGGCGAACCCAAGGCCACCGAGAACCAGCGCGAGCAGCAAGACGAGCAAGATGATGCCCATAACTAACTCCTTTCTCCGTCGTGGAGAATGTCTTCGTCGGGGGATAGGCCCGAAGTCATGGACAACCCCGGGCCGCCTGCGAGTACCCGGCAGACCACGCTTCACACCAGTCCGGCAGACCACGCTTCACGCCAGCCCGGCAGGCCACGCTTCACACCAGCACCGACTCGACCGCTGAATTCGCTACTGTGGCGCGGTGGGGACTCAGCTGATCGTGCTCAACGGCGGATCCAGTTCGGGGAAGTCAGGGATCGTCCGGTGCCTCCAGGCGGTCCTGCCGGATCCGTGGCTGGCCTACGGGGTGGACACGCTGGTCGAGGCGATGCCCGCAGCCCGCACGCCAGGGGCGGGGATCGAGTTCGGGTCGAGCGGAGAGGTCATCGTCGGGCCGGAGTTCCGCGCGATGGAGGCGGCGTGGATGACGGGGATCGCCGCGATGGCGCGAGCCGGGGCACGGATCATCGTGGACGACGTGTTCCTCGGCGGGGCGCAATCACAGCAGCGGTGGATGTCGGCGCTGGCCGGCCTCGCGGTGCTGTGGGTCGGCGTGCGGTGCGAAAGCTCGGTCGCGACCGGCCGGGAGATCGCGCGTGGTAACAGGAACATCGGGATGGCCGCGTCCCAGGCTGAGATCGTGCACCGCGGTGTGGTCTACGACCTAGAGGTAGACACGACGCACACGCAGGCCCTGGAGTGCGCGCAGGTCATCGCCGCCGCTCTCGTACGCACGGGAGACTAGCCCCCGGTCGCCATCGAGGCGCTGCCACGTGCGCGGCAGCGCTGGCGCCGACTGCCCCGGTTCATGATCACGAAATTGCACCGCATCGTGTTTTCGCAGCATGCGGTCGGGTAGCCGAACCGGACATTAGTCACACCAACAACAACAGCAAGCCGAGTTTGCCCACCCAGTCGCACGCCCGAACGCGTAGCCGACGGCGCGGGCGACCCGGCTGGGAAGGCCGAAATGAAAGGCAACATGCGCGCAGCGATCGCGCTCGGCATCGGGTATGCGCTGGGCAGAAAGAAGAGGCTCCGCACCGCGACAATGATGGCCGCCGTCGCAGCGTTCGGCAGCTCAAGCGCCGGCAGCCTAGTCCTCCAGCGAGGGCTCAAGGTGCTGAGCAACACCGACGCCCTCGGGAAGCTCGCGCCGCAGCTCGGCGAGCTCGCCGACACGGTGCGTGGCGACCTGCTGGACGCGGGCAAGGCCGCGGTCGGCGCGGCCGTCAGCAACCAGGTCGACTCGCTGACCAGCTCGATTCACGACCGGGCGGAGCGGCTGCGCAACCCCGGCGACGTGGCGGCGGCAGGTGCCGACCAGGCGACAGAAGCCGCGGGTACCGCGGGCCGGGCAGCGTCCTCCGGTGCCCGGCGCACCACGTCCACGGCGGGCGGCGCGGCCCGGAAGGCAACCGGCCATGGCAGCGCCGACGGGGCCGACGAGGATGACCGCGACGTGGACGATCTCGACGACCAGTACGAGGCCGACGACTACGAGGCCGACGACTACGAGCCGGACGAGGAAGACACCGGCGAACCGGACGAGGAAGACACGGGTGAGCCAGACGACGGCGACGCTCACGGGCGGCGCGCGGCGGAGCGGCGCGGTAGCGGCCAGCGCCGCTCCCCCGTCAGCCGGGCGAGGAGGTAACAGCGTGGCAACGGAGAATAAGACCATCGGGCCGATGGACCGGCTCAAGAACGAAGCGAGCGGTCTGGTCGGCAGCCTCGCCGATCGGGCCACGTCGTCCCTGCTTGGCAAGGTGGAAGGCGCGACCGGGCGGCTCACCGACTACGTCGAGGGCGGCGGTCCCGGGCTGATGGCCGCGGTGACCGGCGCCAAGAGCCTGGCCGAGGGCAAGTCACCGGCCAGGTCCGCCTTCAGCGCGGGGTTCGCGGGCATCAAGGAGAAGGTCTCCGGCATGTTCGGCGGCAAGAAGGGCGGCAAGGGGGGCCGCCAGAAACTCAAGGTCACCAGCATCGCGGAGACGATCGACGTGGGTGTCCCCCGCCAGGTCGCCTACAACCAGTGGACTCAGTTCCGGGAGTTCCCGACCTTCACGAAGAAGGTGGAGAACGTCGACCAGGAAGAGGACCAGAAGCTGCACTGGAAGGCACAGATCTTCTGGTCGCACCGTGAGTGGGACGCCAACATCCTGAAGCAGGTCCCGGACGAGTGCATCGTGTGGCGCTCCAAGGGCGCGAAGGGGCACGTCGATGGCGCGGTGACGTTCCACGAGGTGACTCCGGACCTGACCAGGATCCTGCTCGTCCTGGAATACCACCCGCAGGGTCTGTTCGAGCACACCGGCAACATCTGGCGGGCACAGGGCCGCCGCGCCCGGCTGGAGCTCAAGCACTACCGGCGCCACATCATGTCTAACGTGCTGCTCAATCCCGACGACGTCGAGGGCTGGCGCGGGGTGATCGAGGACGGCGAAGTGGTCAAGGACCACGAGACCGCCCTCGAAGAGGAGCAACGCGACCGCGGCGAGGAGCCGGACGAAGCGTCGGCGGACGAGGCGTCAGCGGACGAGGCGTCAGCGGAGCACGAGGCCGACGAGGAGCCCGAGGCGCGGCAGGACGACGAAGCAGGCGACGAGGAAGCCGGCGACGAGGAAGGCCCAGAGGATGAGTACGCCGAGGACGCCGACGGGGAGGCTGAGCCGGCGCGCGGCCGCGGGCGCGGTCCCGACGAGCGGCCCGCCCCGCGGCGCCGAGCCGGCGCGGCCAGCGCCGCCCCCACGCGGCGGGCCGCCCCGGCCAGGGTCGGCCATAGCCGATAACACCCGAGGACAGGGAGTGAGGAAATGACCACAGCAACGCAGCCAGCGGGCGGAGGCGGAGGAGGCTTCGCGCGCCCGAACGCCTCCGGCCTGGCCGACGTCCTCGACACGATCCTGGACAAGGGGCTCGTGATCGACGCGTACGTGCGGGTGTCGCTGGTCGGCATCGAACTGCTCACCGTCGACGCGCGCATCGTGATCGCGAGCGTGGACACCTACCTGCGGTTCGCCGAGGCCGTCAACAGGCTCGACATCTCGCAGGAGAAGCAAGGCCTGCCCGGGCTTATCGGAGACCTGGAGCATAACGGCGCGAAGAACAAAACCAAGGGCGCCCTCGAGGCGGCCGGCGACAAACTGCGCGAGTTCGCGGGCGGATACGAGGAACCGCAACGCGCAGGGCGCCGTTCCCGCCGGGAAGGAGACTGACATGGCCGTTCAGGACACGGACATGCGCAAGCCCGCCGTCTACATCTACGGGATCCTGCCCGGTGACATCGAACTCGAGCCCGGCGCGGTCGGCGTCGGCGATCCGTCCGGCGAGGTCCGGGTGGTTCGGCACGGTGATCTGGCGGCCCTCGTCAGCGACGTTGACCTGACCAAGCCGCTGGGACGGCCGGACGACCTGTTCGCGCACGAAGGGCTGCTCGACGCCGCCGCCGCCGAGGTGCCGGTGCTCCCGCTCCGCTTCGGTGCCCTGGTGTCCACCGATGACGCGGTCGCCGAAGAGCTGCTCCAGGCCCATCACGATGAATTCGTGACCGCGCTGAGCCAGCTCGAAAGCCGCGTCGAGTACGTGGTCAGGGGGCGCTACGACGAGCAGGACATCCTGCGCGAGGTCCTTCAGGAAAACCCGCGGGCGGCGCGGCTAGCCGACCAGATCAGGGGCGCCGATCCCGACGCCACCCGCGAGCTGCGGATACAGCTCGGAGAGATCCTGAACACCGAGGTGGCAGCCAAGCGGGAGAAGGACACCCGGGCCGTCGGCGACGCCGTGGATGGCCTGGTCGAAGCCAGCGTGGTACGCCCGCCAAGCAGCGAGCTCGACGCGGTGTACATCGCCCTCCTGGCGAGGACCGACGACGTGGACGACCTGGAGGAAGCGGTGTCGCGATTGGCCGACGAGTGGGCAGGCAGGGTCGACCTGAACCTGATCGGCCCGCTCGCCGCCTACGACTTCGTCGGCGCGCCCGCCGCGACAGCGGCCGCGACGGCCACCGGGAGCTGACATGAACCCGCTTACGTGGCCGTTCAAGCTCCCGCTGGGTCCGGTGCACGCCGTGATCGGGCTCGCGGAGGCCATTGATGAGCAGGCCCAACGAGAGCTCCGTGACCCGGCCCGGGTCAGGCGGGAGCTCGAAGAAGCACAGCGGCGGGCGGCGGCCGGCGAGATCTCGGATGAGGAGCTCGCCGAAATCCAGAACGCCGCGATGAGAAACCTCATCCCGACCGCGGACCCAAGCCGCCCGCCCGCCATCGGTCGCGATGACGACAGGAGGTGATTGACATGACGGAACAACGGCGCGTTCGCGCCGACGGCGGCCAGGCAGCAGCGGATCCTCCGCCACTGACCGCCGCCGAGGTAGGGCGTTACGGGATGCGGCAGATCGCCGAGCTCACCGGCAAGGAGCCGGAAGGCGTGACCGGCGTGGTACCGGCGGAAGATGGCTGGCTCGTCACCGTCGAGGTGGTGGAGACCCGGCGGATCCCCGCCTCGACCGACCTGCTGGCGACGTACGAGACCGAGATCGCGCCGGACGGTGAGCTGCTCTCGTATCGGCGCGTGCGCCGCTACGCGCGTGGCCGCGGTGACAGCATTGGGGATGATGCATGATCGAGGGGAACATCCCTGCGGCCGGCGCGGGGGCCGCGCAGAGTTACGGGACCGCGAGTGTGGCTAGCGGCCGCGGGTCCGCGAACCTGGGCGACATCTTGGAGCGCATCCTCGACAAGGGCCTCGTGATCGCCGGTGACATTCAGGTCAACCTACTCGACATCGAGCTGCTCACGATCAAGCTGCGGCTGGTGATCGCCTCGCTCGATACCGCCAGAGAAGTCGGCATCAACTGGTGGGAGAACGATCCCTGGCTGAGCGCGGACGCCTCGCGGCGCGCGGAACAGCGTGAACTGGGCGGCGCGGAAAGCGACCTGCGCGCGGAGAACCGTCGGCTGCGCGGCCTCGTCAGCGAACTGGAAGCCGGCGAGAACGGCGGGAACCGTGCCACACGGGAGCGGAGGGGACGATGACTCACGAGGGCGTCTGGGTCTACGCCATCGCCGATCATGCCGGCGGGGACGTTTTTCTTCCCGCCGGGGTGGCCGGCACACTGGTGCGCGCCATGACCGCCGGGGGGCTGACGGTGCTGGCCAGCAACGTCGACCTAGCCGAGTTCGGCGAGGCAGCGCTGCGCCGGAACCTGGAGAACCTGGCATGGCTGGAGGAAGTGGCACGGGCACACCACGACGTCGTGCACGCGGCCGCCGGGCTGTTCCCCGTGCTCCCGGCCCGGTTCGCCACCGTCTACCACGGCGATGCCAGCATGGCCGCCGCGTTCGCCGAGCGGGGCGACCAGTTGCGTGGCGCGCTCGCCCGGGTCGGCGGGCGCATGGAGTGGGGCGTGAAGGTGTATGCCCTACCTATAGAACGCGGCGCGGAGCAGGTCGCGACGCGGTCGGCCGAACCTGGCGCGGGGATGGCTTATCTGAAGCGACGCCAATCGGAGATCTCGGCCAAGCGCCAGTCCTCGCGGACCGCCGTGGCGAGCGCGCGGGAGGTGCACGTCGGACTGTCCGGGCATGCCGCGTCGACACGGCTCTACCCGCCGCAGGCGCCCGCGCTCAGCGGGACGAAGGACCCGATGCTGCTCAACGCGGCCTACCTGCTCGACGCTGGCGGCGCCGCCAGGTTCGCCTCGGTCGTCGCCGAAGCGGCGGCCGCGCATCCCGACCTGCGGCTGGACCTCACCGGGCCGTGGCCGCCGTACTCGTTCGCCGGGCAGGAAGCCTGACGGGCGCCGCCCGCGGCCGCGTCCCCGCCGAGCTGCCGCGGGACTTCCCGGCCGAGCGCGTCGCGCTGGTGGACCTGCTGGACCGGGTGCTCGCCGAGGGCGTGGTCGTGACCGGGGAGATCACCTTGTCCATCGCGGACGTCGACCTCGTCACCGTGTCGCTGCGCGCGCTGCTGGCTTCCGTACGCACTCTGAACCGCCAGGAGGGGAGATGACGCATCCGATCCGCCGCCGGCTCGACGCCGGCGACGACCCGCAAGCCGCCGAACGCGGGCTCGCCAGCCTTGTCCTCACCATCGTGGAACTGCTCCGCGAGCTCATGGAGCGGCAGGCGCTGCGCCGGGTGGAGGAAGGCACCGTCACCGACGAGCAAGCCGAGCGGCTCGGCTGCACGCTGATGCGGCTGGATGAGCGGATGAACGAGCTCGTTGAGGAGTTCGGCCTGGAGCGGGAGGACCTCAACCTCGACCTCGGCCCGCTAGGCACGTTGCTGCCGAAGGAGTAAGCGCGGGCGTGCCGGGTAGCCCGCGAAAGCCAGACGACACAACACAAAGGGAGCTTCTCATGCCAAAGCACAACACCGATCCCGTTCTGGCGCACCTCGTTCGGGCCGTGAACGAATCGACGTAAGCGGGCGTGCCGATCACGGTATCCGCGCACGGCAGGGTGCTGACCGGCATGCTCATCGCCCAGGAGACGTACTTCACCGAACTGGTGGCGCGCAGCCCGCTGATGAGCGCGCTGGAGCCCGCGAGCGGGATGCTCGGCAAGGACTACACCAAGGCCGTGAGCGACGACGCCGGCCATCATCTGCACCTGCGCGGCGGCGAGAGGGCCGGCGAGGAACTGGGGCTGTGGCGCATCAGCCTCGAGTCGGTGGACGCGTGGTCGTTCCGCTCCGGCGACGGAGCCGCCGCGGAGGACAAGGGGCCGTTCGCCCGGCTGCTGCTGGGTACCTAGCCCCTGATCCGACGTCACTGGCCGCCCCGAGCGCGGGCTTACCCCTCGTGCCGGGGCGGATTATCACCCGGCGCGCCTATCCCGCCGTGGCGTCTCCCTTCCCCCATACTCGATTGAAAAGATCTTGAAACTGATGCCGTCACGGGTAGCTTCGAAGCCAGGTGTCCGATATACTGTTCGCAGAGGATCTCTTCTCACAAAATCTCCCCGAACGGAGGTCCGTTCGTGTCGCCTGTCCCGTTCCCCGCCCCCGGTCCCGACGGCGATGAGCCGCCGCTGCCCGGCGACGCCGCGCGGAACGACGCAGACACGGACGACTCGGCACCGGATGTAGCACACGACACGACCAACGCAGCCGATGACCGCGCTGACGCCGACGCGGCCGGCCGGGACCCGGCTGTCGTGGGCCCGCCGCCCGACGGCGCCGATGACTACGACGCGGACGCGGATCTGGCGCGGTGGCTGGACGATATCGATTCCGGCCGTGAGCCCATCCCGTCCGAAGAGGAGCTGCACGCTCCGCCGGTGATGTTTAGCTTCGGGCAGGCTGCTGATGTGGATCCGGTGGTGCTGGCGGCGATGGCCGGGCCGGACGGGCTGGGCGGCCAGGCGTTCACCCAACAGCAGATGGCCGATGCGATGCCGCCGGGTCCGCTGCTGGCCGCGCTGACAGAAAACGCCGCGCAAGATCCGGCCCGGTTGTCTGACGATGCGCTGCTGGGGGTGATCTCGGCGGCGCGGCGGCTGGCGGCCCGGGCCGAGTTCCTGGAGCTGGCCGGCGTCGCGGAGTTCACCGTCCGCCGCCAGGACCAGCTGGCGGCCTCGGCCGCGCGCAAGGACCCGCGCGGGCAGCGGGCCGGGGAGTTCGCCGACGCCGAGCT
>DATMKQ010000112.1:0-4237 GCA_035571275.1 Trebonia sp. | reverse complement strand
GCTGATCGTGGCCGCCGGGGTCAGCCAGTCGTACTTCGGCCACGATGAGTTCGCGCCCTGGGCGCCCGGCATGAAGACCATCGACGACGCGCTCACCGTCAGGCGGCGCGTCTTCGGCGCCTTCGAGATGGCCGAAACCGCGTCTGACCCGGCCGAACGGCAGCGCTGGCTCACCTTCGCCTGCGTCGGCGCCGGCCCGACCGGCGTCGAACTGGCCGGGCAGATCCGCGAGCTCGCCACCAAGACGCTCAGCGACGAGTACCGGCGCGCCGACCCGCGCGACGCCCGCGTGCTGCTGTTCGACGGCGGGACCGTGCCGCTGGCGACGTTCGGCGACCAGCTGTCGCACAAGGCCGCGCAGACGCTGCGGGAGCTGGGTGTCGAGCTGTGCATGGGGTCGATCGTCACGCATGTCGACGGCGAGGGGCTGGTCGCCCGCGACCACGACGGCAACGAGACCCGGTATGACGCCAGGACCGTGCTGTGGACCGCCGGGGTAACGGCCGGGCCGTTCGCCGCCGCGCTCGCGCGGGCGACCGGCGCCGAGCAGGACCGGTCCGGCCGGATCGTGGTGCGCGACGACCTGACCATCCCCGGGCACCAGGAAATCTCGGTGATCGGCGACATGATGGCCCTGCGCGGGCTGCCAGCCGTCGCCGAGGTCGCCATGCAGGCGGGACTGTACGCGGGCCGCCGGGTCAGGCGCGAGCTCACCGGCGAGGCCGGCCGACGCGGCGGCGAGGGCGCGATCAAGCCGTTCCGCTATCACGACCTGGGCTCGGCGGCCTACATCTCACGCGGCCGCGCGGTCGTCTCCGCGGGACCGCTGCGGCTGAGCGGCTTCCCCGGCTGGATGGCCTGGCTGTTCGTGCACATCGCGTTCCTGACCGGCTACCGGAACCGATTCGGCGCCGTCCTCACCTGGTGGCTGGCCTTCACCCGCGACATCCGCCGCGAGCGAGCCTTCACCACCAGGGAGGTAGGGCACATGCGTGACATCTACGAGACGGTCCCGACGGAGACGGCCGCGGTACCGCAGCCGTCCCCGCCGCCGGAAAGCGAGACACCCGCCGGGGCGCGCCGTGGCCGGCGCCGCGGCAGCGAGTGAACCCCAGCGGGAAATTTGCGCAATATTGGAGTGGACGTTGGCGATGAGTTCTGGCGGGGCGGCACGTCTACCGCAGTAGGTAGGCGAACTATTCCAGGAGGTGCCAGACCCGATGAGTCTGCCCGATGTCGTATCCCGTGAAGAGTGGCTGGCGGCCAGGGTCAAGCTGCTGGACGAGGAGAAGGCGCTCACCCGCCACCATGACCAGGTCAACGCAGAGCGGCGGCGGTTGCCGATGGTCCACGTCGACAAGGAGTACATATTCGAGGGGCCCGAGGGCAAGGTAACGCTGGCCCAGCTGTTCGCAGGCAAGCGGCAGCTGATCGTGCAGCACGTGATGTTCGGCCCGGACTGGGATGCGCCGTGCCCGAGCTGCTCGAAGGCCATCCCCCAGATGACGCCTACGCTCTTCGAGGGCCTGCGCAACCGGGAGACCACGTTCGTCCTCGCGTCCCTGGCGCCCTATGAGAAGATCGCCGCCGCGAAGGCCGAACGGGGCTGGGACGTCCCGTGGTATTCCTCATACGGCTCCGATTTCAACTTCGATTACAACGTGTCTTTCGACAGTTCGCGCGACCAGTCGGGATACAACTACGGCACCATGGCGGTAACCGAAGGCGAGCTTCCCGGTGCCAGCTGTTTCCTGCGCGATGGCGGCGACGTTTATCACACGTATTCGACGTACGCGCGCGGCATGGAATACACCACCAGCAGCTTTACGTACATCGACTACACCCCGCTTGGACGGCAAGAGTCCTGGGAAAAGCCGGAGGGCAGGGCAGATGTCCTGCACGAGGCCAACGGCTCACTCAGCGACTGACCGGCTCATCCGCCTAGGGTGATGCCGCCTGCGGCGGCGCCGTCGACGCTGCTGGCATGCTGCACGTTCGGGTGGTGAGCCCGGCCGAGGTCACTGACCGGCTGATCGAGGCGCTGGCCGCGGATCCCGGGGTCAGCGGGCTCGTGGTGCTGCGGGCGGCCGCGACCCGGCCGGACGGGGACGCGGTGCAGTTCGATCTCGCGACCGCGTCCGCCAATTCGGTGCTGCGCCGGATACGCGACCTTGGCCTGGACCGGCGCGGCAGCGTCGTCGTCGAGACGGTGGATGCCGCGCTGTCGGAGCGACCGGACCCGCGGGCGTCCTATCACGGTGAGCGGGCACCGGTATGGGAGCTGGTCGAAGCGAGGATCCACGCGGACGCTGAGTACCCGCCGAGCTTCTTCGCGCTGCTCGTGTTCGCCGGGCTGATCGGGGCCTGCGGCATCCTGACGAACTCACAGATCCTGGTCGTGGGGGCGATGGTCGTCGGGCCGGAGTACAGCGCCATCATCGCGGTGGCGCTTGGCCTGGACCGGCGCGACGGGCACGCGGCGCGGCGGGGTCTGCTGGTGCTCACGGTCGGGTTCGTGCTGGCGATCGCCGTCACGCTGGTGCTCGCGGCCTGCATCCGGGCGTCGGGTCACACTCCCAGGGCCTACCTGGCCGGCGTCAGGCCGGTCTCCGACCTGATCAACTCCCCGAACCTGTTTTCCGTGGTGGTGGCGGTCATCGCCGGGCTGACCGGCGTGGTGTCGCTGACGCTGGCCAAGGCGACCGCACTCACCGGTGTGTTCATTTCGGTCACGACGATTCCCGCCGCGGCGGACGTCGGTGTCTCGCTCGTCTACGGCGCCTACAGGGAGGCCGTGGGCTCGCTGACGCAACTGCTGCTCAACGTCGTGTTGCTGATCGTCGTCGGGGCGATTGGGTTGCACGCGCAGCGAGCCGTGTGGCGGGGCTGGCAGCGGCGGACGTTAGCCAGACCCATGTGCTGCCGTTGAACGCGGCCGCGTCGGACTCGACGCGCTTCCAGGTGGCGAGATCGACGTCTGATCGCCGACAGCGTAAACGATCCTGAACTCTCCGGACGCCGCCGACCTGCAGGCCAAGCTGACCGCCGCGCGGGCCGGGTTTCTGCGCCGGTTCGATGCCGCCGATGCCCATGATGATGACGGGTACGGGACGTCGTCGGCGTGGCTGATGGCGAAGGCGAAGCTGGCCCGTAAGGATGCCCGGGCGGCGGTGGCCCAGATGCGGCTGTTGGCCGCCCGCCCGCAGCTGGGCGTGCAGGTCGGCACCACGTTCCGCGGGGCGGGGGTGATCCGTGGTGACCTGAGCCCGGAATGCGCCGCCGTGCAGGCGGTGCTGGAGGCGCTGGGCAAACGGCACGGCCGGAAGATCACCGTACCGAGGGCCAGCGGTTCCACGACGCGCTGCAGCAGGGCTGCCCGCTGCTGCCCCGCGTCTGCTGCTCTTGGACTGGCCGGTGTCGCCAGCCGGGCGAGCGTTCGCGTGCCACATGGACCTCTACGGTATGGTGCGTATACCATAGAGGTATAAAGATGGAGTTTGAGATTGATCCTCTGAAGAGTGTGTCCAACCGAGAGAAGCACGGGGTCGACTTCGTCCAGGCGCAGGAGCTCTGGCAGGACCCGATGCGCATCGAGGTGCCTGCGCGCACTACGGGAGAGCCGCGATGGCTTGTGGTTGGCCGGATGGGCGGCAAGCACTGGTCGGCCGTGGTGACTTACCGGGAGGACAGGATCAGGATCATCTCTGTCCGCCGGGCACGGGATGAGGAGATAGAGATCTATGAAGTCTGAAGAGTTCGACCGGGCCTTTGACGACGGCGAGGACGTCACATCTCAGCTGGACATGTCGGCCGCACGGCGGCCCGGCCTGGAGCAGCGGCGGGTGAACGTTGACTTCCCCGCGTGGATGATCGAGTCCCTGGACCGGGAGGCCCGGCGCCTTGGGGTCAACCGCCAGTCGATCATCAAGGTCTGGATCGCCGAGCGCCTAGAGCGCGGTATCTCGCCGACGTGACGCCTTGCCTGCCCGGCAGTCCCTGATTGCCTGAGCGGCCTGAGAGCCTGATGACGGTCCTGCGCAAAATCCACGACGCAAAGTTTAGTCACCCCTGTGTACCACTGCCCCGCGTCTGCCGCTGCCAGCCCCGGTGGCATCTCGCAGGGCGGCAGCTGGCGCGCATCGACGATCATGTTGACCAGCCCCGGATTGTATGGTGCGTTGGAAGGGCCTTTCGCTCTGATGGACCGCAGATGATCATCACCGACGCTCCGCACCGC
>DATMKQ010000111.1:0-3554 GCA_035571275.1 Trebonia sp. | reverse complement strand
CGGCGAAACCCATGTCGAGCATCTCGTCCGCTTCATCGAGGACGAGGACCTCGAGGCCACTCAGCTTCAGCGTTCCCCGGTTGATGTGGTCGAGCGCACGCCCTGGCGTCGCCACCACGACGTCGACGCCACGCTTGAGCGGCCCCAGCTGACGGCCGATTGGCTCGCCGCCGTAAACCGCCAGAACACGCACACCCATATCGCGCCCGTAGCCGCGAATCGCCGCACAGACCTGCACCGCGAGCTCGCGCGTCGGGACGAGCACCAGGGCGAGCGGCTCTGCCTGCCCGCCTTCCCCGAGTATCCGCTGGAGGATGGGAAGCGCGAAGGCGGCCGTCTTGCCCGTCCCGGTCGCTGCCTGACCGACCAGGTCACGGCCTTCAAGCAGCGGCGGGATGGCGGCAAGCTGTATCGGGGTGGGCTCCTCATAACCGAGGCCAGAAAGCACGTGGCACAGTTCCGGGGCCAGCGTCAGGTCGGCGAAGCCGCTCGCACCTCCGCCGTTACCCTCGATCATGTACAACCACCTTGCTCCACAAACGCCTCTGACTCCCCACTGGTTCCTGCCCCCGGCCACGTTATGACAGCGCCGCCTGGCCGAGGTCTCATCGTGCGCCGCGGTGACTTCCCCGCCACTCGCTACATCGCGGCGACGGCGCTGACATCGAGCCCGGCCGCCGTCGCGACGAGTTACCGTCGCGACGGACATGACGTGAGTCGACGCCAACATGTGGTCGGCCCATGACTAACTGCTGTTTACTGAGCAGGCTCAGGCGATGTGCACGGCCTGCGGGCCCTTCGGACCCTGGGGTCCAGGCCGGTTCTCGACGCGATTTCCCCGGATCCCTGAAGGGAGCCCGCAACATCGTTCGCCGCGAGCGTGCAGACGACACGAACGCACAAGACAACTGCCACCGCATGGTAGAGCCGATCCGGCGCCCTGTTCATTCCCGCCCGCCGCCCTTCGGCGCGAGGTTCCTTCAGCGGAACATCGAAAAGCTCAGCAAGGACAGAGCGGCTCTGGGCCAGGAGATCCGGGAGTCGGTAGCCGAGCTTTCGACGCGGCTCTGGAGTCTCGCGCGGCGATCGCGATCAAGGGTGCGCCAGACCAGCACGCCGAGGGGGCAACCGTCCTACGGGATGAGGACGGTTGCACAGCCAGGTCGCGGGACGCCCCAGCAATCCACCACCACGGCACAAGCGGTAGCCGGGCGGCCCCGGTCACCTTCTACCTTCCCGGGTGGCAATCGCAAACTCACTGGTCAGGAACGGTGCGCCGGATAGGCTTTTTTTGGCGCAGTCGCCCCTCGGACACAAGTCGATATCCCCTGACCTGCGTGTTCGTAGCATGCCGGAACCTACACTCCGGCAATTCCGCAGGTCACAGGCATGGGGTTCAACTCCCTCTCGGACTTGTTCGTTAACCCCGTACAGGCTCGATCGGCAGGCTGGACTCCTGCAAATCGACGAGAGCAAGGCTGCCGGCCCGCCCTGCCACTCGCAGCGGAGGTGCCGGTCACCGCCGTGGCCTTGCTGCTGTCTGGCGCCAGCGGTCGGCTCGCCCAGCACATCGGTCCCGGCCGCAAATAGTGCGGGCTGTCTGGTGTGCGCGGTCGTGTCCATGCTCGCCGTGCGCATCGGTTCCCATGCCAACTACTGGACGGCCGTATTTCCGGTGGCTGTGCCGTTCGGCGCCTGCGAGCGAGGCACATCCCCGCGATCACCGCGCGCGAGCGCCTCTCGATCCCGCGTCCCGTACTGCTGCCTGCGCTACGAACACCGTGCCGCCGTCCGCTTCGTCCGCCAGGACCCGGGCTAGCTCGACCGAGAAGCGGGTCTTGCCCGCCACGGAACCGCCGCCGAGCGTGCGCCACATGACGACGTCGTAGGGTTCACGGCTGCGGCGTGAACGCGGATCAGGATCTTACCGATGCGAGGCTCACGGACGTCGCGTTCCCCGGCCGCGATCGTACCGGGACCGTGGGCGGTGTGGCTTAGGACTGCGCGGCTCCTTCGTGCTCCCCTGCGGGGGCGCCGGTGAAGAACGCGATGAGTCCGAACGGCGCGCGGCCGCCGAGGCAGAGCTCTAGGAGCTCGTCCGCGTCCGCGTACTCGGACTCGCTGCGCGGGAACAGCGCCTCTTCGTAGGCGGTGAGTGCCGCTTCGATGTCGCCGGAGCGTGAGGCGATCGCCTTCCCGAGTTCGGCGCCGTCGAGCATCGCCAGGTTCGCGCCCTCGCCGGCCGGCGGCATCAGGTGCGCGGCATCACCGAGGAGCGTCACCGCGGGCACGCGGTCCCATCGGTGCCCGTCCGGGAGTGCGTAGATCGTGCGCGGGACCGGCGCGGTCTCGCCGTCGGTGATCAGCGCGGTGAGCTCCGGCGCCCACCCGTCGAACTCGGCCGCGACTCGAGCGGTCGCGGCGTCGGCGTCGGCGAAGTCGATGCCGGCGATCCACTCGGCGGGGCGGTTCAGCTCGACGTACGTGTGCAGGATGTTCCCCGCCTCGCGATGCGCGACGATCCCCTTTCCCGGGGTAAGCGCGTACATCGCGCCGTCGCCGACCGCTTCGGCCGTCGCGGGGTGCCGCTCGTCGACGTCGTGCAGGTAGGTCTCGATGAAGGTCGTGCCGACGTACTCGGGCTTGGCGTCCGACAGCAGCGGCCGGACCTTCGACCAGGCGCCGTCGGCGCCGACGAGGAGGCTGGTGATCACGGTCGACCCGTCGGCGAAGGTCAGCTCGTATCGGCCGTCGCCGAGTGCCAGCACGCCGGCGAGCTTGCGTCCCCACTGGATCGTCTCCGCCGGCAGGGATTCAATCAGGATCCGACGAAGGTCTCCGCGGAGCACCTCCGGACGCCCGCCGGTGCCGTCGTCGGGTTCTTCGAGCAGCACCGCGCCGTGCGGGTCGAGCATCCGCGTAGCCTGGGCACCCTCGTGGATGATCGCGCGGAACGCGTCGGTGAGGCCGGCCGCTTCGAGCGCGAGCTGTCCGTTGTGCTCGTGGATGTCGAGCTGGCCGCCCTGCGTCCGGGTCTGCGCCGAGGGCTCCGCCTCATAGATGGTCGCGGGGATGCCGTGGACGTGGAGGACGCGTGCGAGGGTGAGGCCGCCGAGGCCCGCACCGACGATCGTGACTGGTGTCGTCATGATGCTCCCAGTAAACCGGTTGGAACGCTGTTCCATAAATAGATCTTGGAACAATGTTCCAGCCGTGTCAAGATGGTGCTCATGGCGGTCAAGACTCAGCGGACCGAACGGCGGGCGGACGCGCTCTCGAAAGAGCGGATTGTCGAGGCCGCGATCGAGATCCTCGACGCCCACGGTGAGAGCGCTCTGACCTTCCGCGCGCTCACGGCTCGCCTGGCCACCGGGGCCGGGGCGATCTACTGGCACGTAGCCAACAAGAACGATCTGCTCGCGGCGACCACCGACGACGTCATCGCCCGCGTAATGACCGATGTGGTCAGCGGTGCGGAGCCGCGGGAGGCGATCCGTGCCATTGCCCTTGGGGCGTTCGACGCGATCGACGCCCATCCCTGGGTGGGCGCCCAG
>DATMKQ010000110.1:0-2523 GCA_035571275.1 Trebonia sp. | reverse complement strand
GAAATGAGCGAGGCGCTCGCGCGTGAACGCGATGATGTCCTCCTCGGTGGCGCTGCCGCCGTCGCGGAGCACCACGAAGGCGTGCGGTGTCTCGCCCCACTTCTCGTCGGGCAGGCCGACGATCGCGACCTCCTGGACGGCCGGGTGACGGAGCAGCGTCCCTTCCACCTCGACCGAGGAGATGTTCTCGCCGCCGCTGATGATCACGTCCTTGAGCCGGTCCCGGATCTCCGCGTAGCCGTCGACGTGGACGACCGCCGCGTCGCCGGTGTGGAACCAGCCTTCACCCATGGCCCGCATCGTCGCCTCGGGGTCGTGGTAGTACCCCTCCATGACGACGTTGCCGCGGACGACGATCTCGCCGACGGTCTGCCCGTCGGCGGGCACCTCACGGCCGTCGGCGTCGACCACACGCAGCTCGCCGGAGGTAAGCAGCTCGACACCCTGCCGCGCCTTGATGAGGGCCCGGTCCGCGGACGGCAGGCCTTCATGCTCGGGCAGCGGCGCGCAGACCGTGATGAACGGCGCCGTCTCGGTCAACCCGTAGACCTGAGTGACCTCCCAGCCGAACTCGCCTTCCAGCCGCTCGATGGTGGCCGCCGCCGGCGGCGCCCCCGCCGTCACCACGTGCACTCCGACCGGCACCTCGCCCCGCACCGAGTCCGGCGCGTTGGCCAGCGAGATCAGCACCGTCGGCGCGGCGCACAGCCAGCTCACCCGCTCGTCCCTGATCAGCCCGAAGATGGTCGCCGGGTCCACCTTGCGCAGGCAGACGTGGGTGCCCGCAGCCGCCGTCACCGTCCAGGTGTAGGTCCACCCGTTGGCGTGGAACATCGGCAGCGTCCACAGGTAGCGGGAGCCCACGGCCATCGGCAGGTGCAGCAGCGTGCCGATGGTGTTGATGGCGGCGTTCCGGTGCGTGATCATGACACCCTTCGGCCGCGCCGTAGTACCGCTGGTGTAGTTGATCGAGATCAGGTCCCGCTCGCTGATTTCGGGCCGAACGAACCCGGTATCCGCCGCGGCGATCGCCTCCTCGTAGTCCAGCCAGCCGTCCCGGCTGCCCTCCAGCGCCACGAAGTGCCTGACCTCGGGCAGCTGGTCGCGGATCCCGTCCACCGCCGCCAGGTATTCCTCGGCGACGCAGACCACCGTGGCGCCGGAGTGGTTCACGATGTAGACGAAGTCCTCCGGGGTCAGCCGGTAGTTGATCGGCACGAGGACGGCGCCGAGCTGAGGCACGGAATAGAAGCACTCCAGCTGCGCGTGCGTGTTCGGCGAGATCGTGGCCACGCGATCGCCTTGCGCCACCCCCAGACCCTGCAGCGCCGAGGACCACCGGTCGCAGCGGTCGAAGAACTGCTTGTAGGTCAGCCGGAGGCCACCGTCGACGACCCCCTCGCGGTCACCGTGCAGCCTGCGGGTACGGCGGGCGAATTCCAGGGGGGACAGCGGTGTTTCCATGATCTGATTGTGACAGCCCGCCCCGGTCCGCCTGGAGGCGAAGCTCTCATCCGATGAGGCTGGGGTCGCGGCTACGGGCCGCTAGGCGAGCAGCCCGCGGATGTCGTCGGCGTCCAGGTCCCGCCGAACGCATGAGGCTGATCGGGAACACCGGGTCCGTACCGTCGAACAGCACGCCCAGCGAGGTCAGCTGGGCGTAGAAGGCCGAGCTCAGCGCGTTGTTACCGGCCACAGGATGCCGTTCCTGATCTCGTGCGGTCGCTTGATGACTTCTGATCTGCATTGGTTACGAAAGTGTTACGACCTTGTGGTCATCGTCGCAGCCGTTTCGGTAAACCCCTCGCTGGTTTTCTTGCCCAAGTCCTGCGCGTATCGGGGATCTTTCTGGCATTGTTGACCGCCAGCGGTACTTGCGCGAGGCGGGCCAAGCGGCGCACCAGGTCAGGTGCAGCGGGTCGGCAGCGCGCCATGATTATCGCGCGGGCCCGTGGCCGGAAAGCCGGGATTTACTCCAGACGGCGGCTAGTAACTCGCGGGCATGGCCAGACGAAAGGATTGCCTTGTCGCGACATCGGACGGGGGCTCGCAGCAGTCGGCGCAAGCGGGGCCTGATCCGACGTTTCGGCATTGTCTTTCCTGCCGCCGTTATCGCCACGGTAGCGGTCATCGTGGTGGCGGTCGGTGCCAAGGTATTCGCCCCGAGATCGGGTGCTTTCAGCGCCGTTCAGGCCATCGAGATGGTGCCGGGAAGCCACACCATGGCCGCGCTCGAAGCCGAGCGCGCGCAGTTGATCGCGATGACTGCCGCGGCGCGCACGCTGACCGTGGTGGCCAAGCCCAAGCTGGCCTCGCCCGCCGACGTCGCCGCGGCTAACCCCGGCACCGGCACCGGATCGGGTGGCGGCGGGATCATCTACATCACGTCCACGCCGCCCGATCCGAACACCGCCCAGTCCATCGCCTACAACCTGATGGCCAGCCTCGGCTTCAGCCCGTCCACCTACTTCGGTTGCCTGCAGGACATCTGGAACCGGGAGAGCGGCTGGCGGTACGACGCGG
>DATMKQ010000109.1:0-2318 GCA_035571275.1 Trebonia sp. | reverse complement strand
CGATGCACGGAGCCTCGTCGCCGGTCAGCCAGCGCATCACTGGCCGCCGTCCCTGTGTGCTGTGATGAGTGCGCGCCAGGCTGGCGGACGGAACACCAGGACCGGGGAGTCGTCCCCGAGCTTGGAGTCCCGCACGGCGATGGCGAGCCGCCCGCCGACGACGATCAGCCTGGTCTCGATGCAGTTGCCGTTGGAGAAGCTGAAGGACGACTTCACCCAGTAGCCGAAGCCCATCCGCCGCCGGGTCACAGGTCTGCTCGCTTCCCGTTGACGTAGCGGGCCAGCAGGCTCCCGTCCGGCCTCATGACCTCATGCGGGATCAGAGTCGAGATGGACAGCAGCCGCGCCCGCTCGGTCGCGCTGATGGCGTGCTCGGCGGTGCGCGGGTACTGCCCGATTAGCTCGGGCTCCGCGCCGCGCTTGTAGAGGGAGTACGACCCGCGCCCCGGCGGTGCCGTGTAGGTCTCGGTCACTGGTCCGCCTCCGTCTCGTCGGTGATCTCCTCGCGGCGGATCTCCGTGCTGTGGCAGTGCTCACAGCGGTAACGGAACCGGCGGCCGGCCAGCGACCCCCGCCCGTCGCGCGGCAGGATGCCGTCTTGCAGCTCAGTCAGAGCGTCGATGTTGTACGTCTCCAGCGACGCGGACGCCTCCTCGGCCAGCTCGGGCCGCTGATAGGCGTGGTAGAACCGCAGGTAGCGCTGAACCGTGCTCACGCTCACTCTGAGGGCCCCGGCCATCTCCTTGCGGGTGTAGGCGTCGGTGAAGCTGTCGAGCGTCTGCCCGAACCGCCAGCTCGCCCGGACGCTGCCGACGCCCCACTTGATGAGCTGCTGGTGGGATAGCCGCATGACTGCGGCGTCGGCGTCGGCTACGACCTGGGCGGCGATCTCGGCGGTGGTGGTCATGGCTGGTCGTCCTCTCTGGGCTGGGGGATGTCCGGCGGTAGCAGGACGATCTGCGGCGGGCCGGTCAGCGCCGCGGCCTGTCCAAGCTCGGCGGCTGCGGCGGCGAACTGCCCGTCAGGCTGGGGGCGGTGGGCGAACCACTGGACAGCGGCGTCGGTCAGCCGGACCTGGAACCCCGCCTTGAGATGCTCAACCCCGGTAGTGAGCACCTCAATTGCGGTCGCGCCCGGCACCCGTTGCGGCAGCCTGTCGCCGATCTTCCAGACGAGGCAGGCGTACGGGCTGGTGGTGGTCATGGTCGGTCCTTTCCTGGGTGGTGGCCCGCGCCGCCTCGACGGCGGCGCGGTGCTCTCGGAGGCCAAGGATCAGGGCGGCGTTCAGCGTGAGGCCCACCTCCTCGGCGTAGTGCCGGTACCACTCCAGGTCGTCGGACCTGGCGGGGAACCGCAGGGCGTGCGGGTGAGGTTGTGCCATCGGTAACCTCCTGGTGAGCGGTCATCCGGGGATGACCTCAGTAGCGGCGCCATCTACCCAGCCGTAGCGGCGCACCCGCACGATCTCGGGCGTGAGGTAGACCGGCATCATCCCGGTGTCGGTGACCATCATGGCCATCTGGTAGCGCTCGGCGATGCCCACCACGGCGGGCCGCTTGGCCACCTCCCGGCCGATCTTGGGGAGCTGGTCGCGGTCGCCGAGGACCATCACCTGCGGGTCGTCCTGGCGGCGGCGGCGGTAGTTCTCGCGGGAGATGAACGGGCAGAGCCCGCCGAGGGCGATCTCGATGCAGCGCTCGTGGACCGGTGCCTCGATGAAGAACCCGTCAGGCGGCGGGGCTAGCGACACCTCGTCGCCGTACAGCGCGACCTCCTTGCCCATGACGCGGCCGCACATCGCGCAGAGCCTCTTGGCGTAGCAGGTCTGGGCGCGGCGCGGGTCGAGGACACCGAAGTTCGCTATGCCCTGCGGGCGCTCCACGATGTACGGGATCGGCAGGTTCCAGCTCGGGTCCACGGGCAGGTGCCTGATCTCGGGCGGCAGCTTCTTGCCGGTCATCAGGCTGCCCCCATGATGGCGTAGATGCGTTCCAGCGTCGCGGGATCGGGCGGCGCGGCTTTCGCCACGGTGGCCGTCACCCACTCGGCTGGGGTCATGCTGGTGGTGGTGGTGGTGTGCATGATTCCTTCCGCCTGCCGGGGCTCTCCCGGCAGTGCTACTAGCTTAGCGCTTAGTGCTACTGGGGGTAACCGGCATGGAGCAATCCGATTTTGTGCTTAATACCTCAATCCCGAACGGGAGGGAATAATTAAGGCTAAAACTGCGTTGTAGTGGTTAGAGCCGGGCAAGTGCCCCGGCCCGAGAGTGAGCCACCACCATGCGCTACGGCTACGCCAGGGTATCCACCCGCGACCAG
>DATMKQ010000108.1:0-2923 GCA_035571275.1 Trebonia sp. | reverse complement strand
GGGCGACAAGAACGCGTTCTATGAGGCGGGCGCGGAGTTCCAGCTGTCCAAGACGGCCCGGGCCTTCATGGCCGGGCTGCTGCGGCACGCGCCGGAGATCACCGCGGTCTGCAACCAGTGGGTGAACTCCTACAAGCGGCTATGGGGAGCGGAGGAGCGCACCGCCGGCGCGGGCGGGGAAGCCCCGGCCTACGTGTGCTGGGGGCACAATAACCGCTCCGCCCTGGTCCGGGTGCCGATGTACAAGCCGCAGAAGGGCAACTCCACCCGGGTGGAGTTCCGCTCGGTGGACGCCGCGTGCAACCCGTACCTGGCCTTCGCCGTGATCCTGGCCGCAGGCCTGAAGGGCATCGAGGGCGACTACGAGCTGCCGCCCGGCGCCGAGGACGACGTATGGGCGCTGACCTCCGCCGAGCGCCGCGCTCTCGGCATCCGGCCGCTGCCCCAGGACCTGGACCAGGCGATCAAGGTTATGCAGGACAGCGAGCTCGTCGCCGAGACGCTGGGCGAGCACGTCTTCGACTTCTTCCTGCGCAACAAGCGCGAGGAGTGGCAGGAGTACCGCCGCCAGGTCACCGAGTACGAGCTGAGCCGCTACCTTCCGATGCTCTAACCCGGTCAAACGTAATGAAACCCGGGATTCACTGCGCCCTAGCGGTGTGTGATACGTACGGGCGTGTTTGGGCTGGTGGCGGGGTTGCTGGTTTCGGTTTTGCGGGGTGTGGCGGTGTCGTGGTCGATGCGGGGGTCGTTGAGGGTGGCTTCGATGATCGCGGGGGGGGGTGTCGGTGATGGTCAGGATGAGGGTGGCTTGCCGGTAGATGGCTGCATGCCGAAGGCGGCGGCGAGGCGTACGCGGCGTCCACGGCCCGACGGTCCGCGGCTGCGAGTCGTTCGTGGTGCATCCCGGTCGTGTATCCAGCCTAATGCGGAGCGGCGGCGATCGACGAAGGAGTCCGCTAGGCCGCGGCTCTCGTACTGGCGGATGCCCGTGACGGCGGACTACCGTTGGACCTGTCCATCGGATAACCCGCCTGGGGAGATGCCATGGCTGAGAAGAAACCGCTGCTCGTCTACGCGGCAGCGTACGAGACTGTCGAAGCCGCGCTGGCGGACCTGGACGCCATCGAGCAGGCGCACAAGGACGAGGTGATCGGCCAGTACGACGCCGCCGTGATCGACAAGGAGGACGGCAAGCCCCACGTGGTCAAGCGGATGGATCGCCCGCACATCCGCGTCATCCCGGAGTGGTTCGGCGGCGGGACTCTGCCCCGCAAGGAGCTCCACGAGGCGGCTGAGCAGCTTACTGCCAACCAGGCGGGGTTCATCGCGGTCGGTGAGCCGACCATCGAACAAGGGCTGGACAAGGCGCTGACCAAGGCCGCCAAAGTCGTGAAGCGCACTGCGGAGGCCACGACCGACGAAATCACCAGCGAGCTGCAGGAAGCGCTCAAGAGCTGACGCTGCCACGGCAGTCGAAGGGCGGCCTTACCGCGGCTGGTTTCCTGGTGGAGGTGGCTCAGCACCGTCGCCTTGAAACGGTAGATACCGCGGGTTTTCCGGATGAAGGCTTTCCGATCGGGGCGGGTCCATGCTGGTTGCGTGCACCTATCCCCTGCTGCCCTGAGATCGGGGTGGGTGGCCTGGGAGGGGCAGGCGCGCTGATGGCGAGGCGCCCGGGTGGCGTGAGGAGATCCGGACCCGCAGCGCCGCCGGCCGGATAGCGAACCGCAGCGGCGGACTGAGTTCCGCCGCCTCGCCGTCAACTCCGGCGTGGACCGGTTCCGGGGCGCTGACTTCCAGACGCGGCGCGCTCCAGGCTCGCGCTGGAGGGTGCGGGCTGTCGGCGGGTGCGTCGACGACGACGATCCCGAGCTGCCCGCCGCCGAGCGTCGGGCGGGTGCCGCGGGCCAGCGGGCGATCAAGCGCGTAGGGGTTGTTCGACACGAGAACGACGACGAGATCACGGTGCTCGCGCCCCAGGTCGTCGACCAGGCGGAGCGCAGGCGCCTCCGCGCTTGGGCCCATCACCTCGGCCGCGGTCTCCAGGAACGTGCGTACCTTGGCATCGCGGTAGGCCGGGCTGCGAACCGCGTCTCCGTAGATCCCCAGCGAGGCGTTGTTGAGGAATGCGCGGCCGTTCACCTCGGCCATGTCGATCTGGCGCTCGACCCCGTCGGTGAACGCGTCGAGAGCGCCGATCACGTCGTGCCGGTCCACGCCGACGTCGAGCGCGAAGTGGTTGCGCGTGCCGGCCGGGACGCACACGAACGGGATCCCGTGCGCAGCCGCCACCGCGGCCACGGTCGTCAGCGACCCGTCGCCGCCGGCCATTCCGAGCGCATCCGCGCCGGCCGCTACGGCTTCACGGGCCAGCGCGTCCAGGTCCTGGCCCGAGGTGAGGATGACGGCCTCGATCCCCTTGTCGCGCGCCCGCTCGGCAAGCCCGGCGCGCGCGGCCTTGCCGTCACCCGACCTCGGGTTGACGAACAGCACTGGCCGGCGCGCCGGATCGGCAGGGCGCCAGCCATACCGTGACAGCTGCCGCTTGGACTGGTTCATCGCGGGTGCGGGGAGCAAGGACGAATCACGACGCCGACGTCAGGTCCACGGCAGCTCTCCGAAGCCAGTAGCCCCGGCCTGGGATCCCCGCGCCCGCGGCGACCTGGCCACCCGGCGTTCCGACGGCGAACGCGGTCGGCGGCATCGTGGCGGGTGTTACCACGTGCCTGTATCCGGGAGGGGGAGGGCGGTGAGGCGGGCGGCTTCGTCGGCGGGGACGCCGAGCATGCGCAGATCGGCCTCGGCGAGCTGGTCGACGGTGGTCTCCGTGACGCGCTCCGGGTGCCGCTGGCGCATCCGGAAGAGCCCGAGCATGCCGCCGGTTGCCGCGCTGAGCGCGATCTCGGCATCGGAAACAGTG
>DATMKQ010000107.1:0-3720 GCA_035571275.1 Trebonia sp. | reverse complement strand
ATGAGCACCGGCTTGCCGAGCCGGTCACCGAGGTACACGACGCTGGATATCCGCTCGTTGGCCAGGTATCCGGCCTCCCTGAGCGAGCGCCCGATCAACTCCGGCGACTCGAACCGGTGCGGCTGCCCGCCGGCCTGCTCGTTCGGGTCGGGTCGGTGCGGCTGCCCATCGGCCCGCTCGGCTCGGCCTGCATCAGGTCGCCCGTCCACTCGCGCCTGCCCTTTCCGTCCGGCCCACCGGGCCCGAACGGGTCCGGCATCCAAGCCGCGGCGCGGCCCGCGTGCTGCCGGGACCCATGCGTGGATCCGGCGCCCAAGCCGCGGCGCGGGCCGCGAACTGCCGAACCCAGAGGCCCATTAAGTCATTATTTCTATAACAATCAAACTATAGGTTTGACCAGCGGTCCGGTCAAGCCGATCCGGATGTATCTTCGCCCTCGTCAACTACCCTCGAAGGTCGGCGTCTTGTGCTGGCGACGGGCCTTGATGCCCTTGTGGATGTCCGCGGTGGCCATCGTCACCGGCTGGGCCAGCGCCTCCCATTGCAGCGCCAGCTCGAACCCGCTGCGGGACGCCTGTCCCAGTCCGGCCTTGGTCAGCCGGGTGGCGATCGGTGCCGCCCGCGCTACGCTCTCGGCGACCTCTAGCGCGCGGCCCACCACGTCCTCGGCGATCTCGCTGACCAGCCCCCAGGCCAGGGCCTCCTCCGCCGCCACCACCCGCCCGGTGTAGAGCATCTCCCGTGCTCGCGGCATCCCCACCGCTTCGGGCAGCAGCCAGCTCACCGCCATCCCGCCGTGGGTGCCCAGCTGCGTGAACGGGGCGCTGAACGTCGCGGACGTAGAGCCGTAACGCAGGTCGCAGGCCAGGGCCAGGCACAGTCCCGCCCCCACCGCCGGCCCGTTCACGGCCGCGACCACCGGCACCGAGATCTCCAGCGGAGTCAGCCAGGCCCGGTAGAAGGGCAGCATCTTATCCCGCAGCCGATCTGGGGTGTTATCGCTGAGATTCCCCTGATCCAGCCACGACAGATCCGCGCCGGAGCAAAACGCGCTTCCCGCTCCCGTCACCACCACCACCCGCAGGGAGCGGTCCCCGGCTATCTTGTCCATCGCGGTCACCCAGGCCGACGTCAATTCCGTCGTCATCGCATTACGCACTTGCGGAAGATTCAGGGTGACCAGCGCCACACCGGGCGACGCCAGCCGAACATCGACCAGGTCCGCTAGATAATCAGCCATCCCGCCACCTATCACGGCTACACCCACGGCAGCCACCAGCACGAATCCTACGGATATTAAACAATACTGACCAGGATTCGCGGCAAACCGCCGAGGCTCCGATTTCGTTTCTGCCGAAAGGGCAGCCGCTTAGATTCTGCTCATCCGCATGGCCGATCCCGTCCGTTAGCTGCCGTTCCATGCTGACCCGCGGCGCCGTTTCGCGCGGTCGCCCCGCCACGCGCCGCCAGTCGCTACCCAAGGACAAACCACCGACCCCACGCGACGCCACCTCCCTCGGGCAGACGCGCCAGCGAAGACCCGGCCCCGCCGTGCCTCCCCGCCCGTGAATCTATTTCTCGAAACGAGGAATCTAATCCTTCGCCGTCGACTGGCTTCCTTGCCTTAGATCCAATTGATCAGCACTTCACGCCTGGGTCACTATGCGTAGTCGGGTCGCTTCGCCCGCAAGAGACCAGGGTATCGACCAGGTACCTACCCAGGGGCCACCATACGCCGCCAGTGCGACTATGGACACAATTGGAACATCAGCATCGTGCCCAAGCACGACTGGTGTCTTGCACCGGACGGAGGAACGGACCGATGACTGAAGGTACGCAGCAGACGGGCAGCAGCGACAACGCCGCTGTCCGTCCGTTTAACGTTGGCTTTCCGGAGACGGAGCTCACCGACCTGCGCAGACGCGTAAACGCGACCAGGTGGCCCGAGCGCGAGACGGTAACCGACGACTCGCAGGGCGTGCGGCTCGCGATGATGCAGGACCTCGCGCGCTACTGGGCGACGGACTACGACTGGGGCAAGTGCGAGGCGAAACTCAACGCCCTGCCGAACTTCATAACCGAGATCGACGGGCTGGACATTCACTTCATCCACGTCCGCTCCCAGCACGCGGACGCGCTGCCGCTGATCGTCACACACGGATGGCCCGGCTCGATCATCGAGCAGTTGAAGATCATCGAGCCGCTCACCAATCCCACCGCGCACGGCGCCAGCGCATCGGACGCGTTCCATCTGGTGATTCCCTCGCTGCCGGGCTACGGGTTCTCCGCCAAGCCCACCGCCACCGGGTGGGATCCCGTCCGCATCGCACGTGCCTGGGTCGTGCTGATGAAGCGCCTCGGGTACACACAGTTCGTAGCACAGGGCGGCGATTGGGGTGCGGCCGTCACGCAGACGATGGGTGAACAGGCAGCACCGGAGCTGCTCGGCATTCACTCCAACATGCCTGGCACCGCTCCAGCCGCCATCAACAAGTCGGTCCAGCGCGGCGACCCGCCGCCAGCGGATCTGTCCGCCGAGGAGAGCCGCGCGTACGAGCAGTTGAGCAACTTCTATGCCAAGCACGTGGCCTACGCGCAGATCATGACGACGCGCCCGCAGACGCTGTACGGGCTGGCGGACTCACCCGTCGATCTCGCGGCGTTCATGCTGGATCACGGCGATGGTACCGGCCAGCCCGGGCTCGTCGAACAGGCCCTGCAGGGAACCCTGGCCAGCGACCTGACCCGAGATGACCTCCTGGACAACATCACGCTGTACTGGCTGACGAACACCGGGGTTTCCTCGGGCCGCCTGTACTGGGAGAACAAAGCGGATTTCTTCAACGCCAAGAACATTTCGATTCCGTTTGCCATCAGCGTCTTTCCCGACGAGCTCTATCAAGCCCCGCGGAGCTGGGCCGAGCGCGCATATCCCCGCAACCTCATCCACTACAACAGGCTCGACCGCGGCGGCCACTTCGCCGCCTGGGAGCAGCCGCAGCTCTTCTCGGAAGAGATGCGCGCGAGCTTCAGATCACTTCGCAAGTAGTGCGTGCACCGTTAAGCGCGGATCCCAGCCGTATCGGGCCGGTCCGATGGTGATCGGACCGGCCCGATGATGATCTGCCGTCGGCTTTGCGCCGTCTGCGGGTATCAGCTGGCAGCGTAGAGAATGTCGTAAGGACCCGCCTTGAGCGTGCACTCTTTCAGTGCGGAGCTGGGGAAGCCGTTGTGCACCGACGGGGTCGTGGTCCAGTCCAGGTTCAGGCCGGGCACGTTCGTCGGCAGGCTGGACGTGGCGGTGAGCGCGGCCGCGGTCTTCGTCCCGTCCAGCGAGTTCGCCGTCTCGATCGCGTGCTTGACCGCGAGCAGGTAGAAGTACGCGGTGACGATCCCGGACGTCTGCGGGTTGAGCCCGATCTTGGCCTGGGTGGCCTTGAGGAGGGCGACGTTCTGAGGCGTCAGCAAGGTGGACGTCGGCTGCCCCGGCGCATAGGAGATGTCGCATCCGTCGACGGCGCCCGGCGGCAGCTGAGCCGCGGTGACACCGAAGTCGTTCAGCCCCCCCCAGCCCACCACCTTGGGTGACCAGCCGAGCTGCTTGATCCCCGAGACCATCGCCGGGACACCGGTGAACCCGGTCGGGAACAGCGTCTGGACGCCGGCATCCTTCAGCTCGGTCAGCGGCGTGGTCAGGTCGATCGCGGTGGGCGAGTAGGT
>DATMKQ010000106.1:0-6045 GCA_035571275.1 Trebonia sp. | reverse complement strand
GGATCTGGGCCGGATCCGGGCGGATTCTCATCCACGTGCACGACACCGGCCCGGGGCCAGCCGACCCGCTGGCTGGGCTGGTTCCCGTGTGGGCCAGGCCGGGACAGCCGGGAGGCGGGCTCTGGCTCATCCACATGCTCGGACTTGACGCCGCGCTGATCCGGTCCCGGGACGGTTTTACCGTCCGGCTCGCCGCCGGGCACGTTGCCTGACCGGCCCCGGCAGCGTCGGCGCTACGCCCCTCCTGGCGTGAATCAAACCCGCACCGGAGCACCCGCGACCCGCACGACGCCGGCCGAGCCGCCGCTGAGACCTGTGGGGTGCCAGAAGTCTGCGTAGCCTGTGAACTGCAGCGATGGGCCGGGGTCAGGTGTGCGGCATGATGATCATCCGTGTCCCTGCGCCTGCTCTATCTCATCTTCGTCCGGCTCAGCGGCTGGCTGGTCCTGCTCGGCCGTTCATCGGCCTCCAAGGACGCTGAGCTGCTCGTGCTGCGGCACGAGGTCGCCGTGCTGCGCCGGACCCATCCGCGGCCCCGGCTGGACTGGGCCGACCGAGCGGTCCTCGCCGCGTTGATCCGGCTCCTGCCCCCGTGGCTGCGGATGCATCGGCTGGTCACCCCCGGCACCGTCCTGCGCTGGCATCGCCGCCTCGTCGCCCGCAAGTGGACCTACCCGCATAGGGCGGGATGGCCGCCGATCAGCTCCGATATCGCCGCGCTGATCGAGCGGCTCGCCACCGAGAATCACGGCTGGGGATACCGGCGGATCCAAGGCGAACTGCTGAAACTCGGCTATCGGGTCAGCGCATCCACCATCCGCCGGGTCCTCAGGGCGCTGAAGATCCCTCCGGCACCGCAACGGCGCACCGTCACGACCTGGCGGAAGTTCCTGCACACCCAGGCAGCCACGATGCTGGCCACCGATTTCTTCCACGTGGACTGCGCGATAACCCTGCAGCGCCTGTACTGCCTTTTCGTCATGGAGGTCAGCTCTCGCTACGTGCACGTCCTCGGGATCACCGCGAACCCGGACGGGCCGTGGACCGTGCAGCAGATCCGCAACCTGCTGATGGATCTGGGCGATCGCGCCGCGGGGTTCCGGTTCCTGGTCCGGGACCGGGCCGGTCAGTTCACCGGCACGTTCGATGCGGTGCTGGCCAGCGCCGGGATCGAGGTGGTGAAGATCCCGCCGCGGAGTCCGAAGGCGAACGCTTATGCGGAACGATTCGTGCTCACCACCCGGACCGAGGTCACAGACCGGATGCTGATCTTCGGTCAACGGCACCTGCGGACGATCCTGGCTGAGTATGAGGCCCATTACAACGGACGGCGCCCTCATCGCAGCCGCCAGCTCCGCCCACCGCGGCCCGACCACCCTCCCGCCGACCTCTCCATGAAGCGGATCCAGCATCGGCCCCTCCTCGGCGGCCTCATCAACGAATACGAGCGGGCCGCATAGAAGCCCAGGTCAGGGCCGATGGTCGAGTTCTGAAGCCCCACAGGCCCGGCCGCGGCGGGCCGCTGGTCGGCCAGGCCGCGTCGCTAGCCGATTTCAGGCCGTAGCCTCCTCCATGCGGCGGTCGACGAACCTCCGGCCGGAGCCTTTGATTTTGTAAAACATCTGTCCGCGTTCGGCCCTATGGTGATCCGGCAATTTCGTGCGAGGTTTCCATACGCCCTTTGGCGTGACTTCGTTTCGACCCTACGCCTGCTGGCGGGCTCGTGACCAGCGGAGATGTGGGTGGTCTGCACAGGCTCTGGTGCAGAGGCCCGCCGAAAGGTCAACGATTGCCTCTTGTCGAGTGTTTATCCTGGTAGATCGCTTGCACAGTGAGAGCGTTTCGTCATGATCACCAACCACCACGGGTAGGTTTCCTCGGACGTACTTGCGCGTCGAGCCTGGATATGCTGGTGGTAGCTCCAGGCCCACCGATAGCCTACGATGCCGGCGGGGATGCTCCAGGTGCTGGCTACTCCGCCGCCGGGATCCAGACCCGCATCGCTCCTCCGGAGCGGTTGGCCCACGCGAAGTATGGAACGACGAGCAGCTGCGTCGGAGACGCCGCAGTTGCAGCCGGCGGCGCGCGGAGGTCGCGGTATTCGGACTGCCGCCACCCGTCGAGGTCGCGGACGACGCCCGTCAAGGCCACACCGGGCAGGCCGCCCAGCTGCGGGACCGGTCCTTTGTCGACGGGATCGGCTGCGGGATCGGCGGCGACGTCGCCCAGGTCGAGGCCAGGCGCGAGATCGGCCTGTTCGAGGCAGTACACCACGGGCCCGCGCTCGATCGCGAGGCAGCCCCGCACTGCGTCGATGCGCGGGTTGGGCACGGTCAGTCGAGGCGAGACGTCGAGTAGGAGCACGACCTGTGTGCCATCCCGCCAGCGGCGCCTCACCTCGGCGTAACCGCCCGCGGCGACGGCTTTGCCGTCGAGGGTCGCCTCTCGCGCCCAGCCGGGGATGCGGAGCGCGAGCGTCCATTCACGATCGGGGCTCTCGACGACCTCGACCGTGACCGTCCCGTCCCAGGGGTATGCGGTCTCCACGCTGAGGACCACGTCTCCGGCGCGGATCGTCGAGGAGGCGTACTGATGTAGCTGGATCCCGTCGTCCGTCACGGTCGCGAGGTAGTGGTGCAGCGATGCGAGCAGCCGCATGATGTTCGGCGGGCAGCAGGCGACGGAATTCCAGCGATGTCGGTGCTCACCGGTGCGCGATTGGAGCGGGTTCGCGTAGAAGAACGATTCGCCGTCGAGTGAGAGCCCAGAAAGAAACCCGTTATACAGCGTCCGCTCGAAGAGGTCGGCGAAGCGGCTCTCGCCGGTGACAAGGAGCATGCGCCAGTTCCACATCATGCTGGCGATCGACGCGCAGGTCTCGCAGTACGCTCGGTCGGGAGGTAGCTCATAGGCATTGCCGATCGCCTCGCCGTAGTGGCGCGAGCCGACACCACCGGTCAGGTAGCTCTTGGCGGACGCGAGGTCGTCCCACTGCCGCAGCATCGACGCGAGTAGCGCCTCGTCGCCCGTCTCGGCGTAGATGTCCGTGACCCCGGCCGCGAGGTAGAGGGCGCGCACAGCGTGGCCGACGATCCCTCGCGCATCGCGGACGGGCTCGGCGTCCTGGTAGTAGTCGAGATCGAAGCGACCGCCGGCGAACGTCCCGAACCCGCGCCGCGCAGTGAGCGTGTCCGCGAGCTTCAGGTAGCGAGTCTCGCCCGTCTGGCGATAGAGCTCCGCGAGCGCGACCTCGATCTCGGGATGGCCGTCGGTGCCTCGCGCGGGGTCGTTGCCGAACACGTCGTCGATCAGATCGGCAAAGCGGCGGGCGACGGCGAGGAGGGAGCCGTCGCCCGTCGCCCGCGCGGTTGCGATTCCCGCCTGGATCAGATGCCCCGCGCAGTAGAGTTCGTGGCCCATCTCCAGGTCGGTCCAGCGCCAGGAGGGGTCGATCACCTGGCACCAGCTGTTCAGATATCCGTCGGGTGCCTGGGCGGCGGCGACGAGCTGGATCGTGTTGTTTGCGAGGCGATCCAGCTCGTCCGACGGCTCGCGTGCGCGCTCCCACGCGAGCGCCTCGAGCCATTTGTAGACGTCCGAGTCGCTGAAGACCATGCCTCGCCGCTCGCCCGAGCCCCATCGCGCCGCGATTCGGAGGTTGTCGAGGGTTCCGGCGCGTTCGAGCTCCTCGGCGCCGCGAAGTAGCGTGACCTCCCGGTTCACCCGTTGCCGGTCCGCGAGCAGACCGTCCCGGATGGCGACGCCCTGGGCGTCGACCGGGCGGAGCCGGACCCGAGCGGCTGCCGTCGGCGCAGCGCTTGTCACCAGGTCGGTGTAGTTCTTCACTGGATCTCCCGAGAAGGTCGGATCTAGGGCCCGTGGCGCCGGTCTGCCGGCGCCACAAGCCGTTAGTGCAATACTCCGGCCAGCTCTATCCCGCCAGGATGGTGTTGATCTGACTCTGAGCAGTGTTCAGCGCGGCTTGCACGGATTGGGATCCGGACAAGGCCGCCTGAATCGCCGTCCACACCGCCTGGGAGATCTTCGGGTACTTGACTCCCAAGCCGAGCGTACGCGGGTGCGCGAAGAGCGTCTGGTTGACATAGACCGACCACTCGGGGCCGGCCTGCGTTACGTAGGTCTTCGCGACGCTGATCTTCGCCGGCAGGTAGCCGAACAGCTTCGCGAGTTGCAGTTCCATCGCGGGTGTCTGCATGCCCTGGATATAGTCGAACGCCAGCTGCTGAGCGGCGCTGCCGCCGCTCTTGCTGACCATCCAGTCCTCGCCGCCGAGCGGGACGACGACGTGCTGTCCCGCCACCTGGGTCGGGACGGGAACAACCCCGAACTGCTTGCCATAGAACTGGTTGGCTAGGTTCATGGTCGGGAAGTTCCAGGGGCCGTTGACCATCATGGCCGCCTTGCCGTCGATGAACTGCGTCGACGCAGCCGGGGTCTGGCTCCAGTTGAGACACGACTTGGACGCGGAGCCGTCGCTGACCAGCTGGCGCCACAGCGTCAACGCCTGCACGCCGGGCGCACCTGAGACGTTCGAGAACGTGGCCGTGCCGCCGTTGGTCCAGAAGTACGGCTCCCACTGCCACGTCGTGTCCTCGGCCGCCTCACAGGTCAATGCGATCCCGTAGTGAGCCGAGGTCGTCAGTGCCTTGGCGTCGGAGACCAGGTCCGCCCAGGTCTTCGGCGGGGTCAGGTTCGCTGCCTTGAACATCGCGATGTTGTAGATCAGCG
This sequence comes from Trebonia sp., assembly GCA_035571275.1. GTDB lineage: Bacteria > Actinomycetota > Actinomycetes > Streptosporangiales > Streptosporangiaceae > Trebonia. Next base: position 1,296 of record DATMKQ010000106.1, on the reverse strand, counting down.
CGATCGAGTTGGCCCCTGCCACGGGGAGGCTGTAGTACTTGCCGCCCGATAGGCCCTCGTCGATCACGGCAGGGTAATAGCCCGTCGAGCTGAAGCCCGACAGGCCGCTGATCGGCACGACCTGGCCGGTCGAGATCATCGTCGACACAAACGGGTTGTCCACGGCCAGCAGGTTCGGCAGGTCCTGGCCGGCTGCCTGCGTCAGTAGCTTCGCGTCCAGATCGGCGAACGGCACGTACTGCCGTTTCACCGTCACGCCCGGGTGCGCGGCTTCGAATGCCTTGCTGTAGGCGGCCAGGGCCGCGATCTGGCCGGGGGTGTTGAAGTAGTCCTCTTCGGTGATCGTGGTCTTAGTGGCGGATGTGCCGGACGTGCTGGCCGACTGCGAGCACCCGGCTGCGGCGCACGCCGCAACCAGAAGTGCTGCCAATCCCCAGTGCCCCCTCCTGATAGATAGCTTCATAGCGTTGTGTCCTCTTTTGCGGTCGATGTTGCGTAGAATCCGGTCAGAACGACAGAGGGAACCAAGAAGGCCGATCGGGTTATCGAAATCCGCTACCACCTCCTTCGTGCGGCCTGGCGCATCGCTACCCCTTCACCGAGCCCGCCGTGAGACCGCTGGCGATGTACCGCTGCGCGACCACGAGCAAGATCGCGGCCGGTACCATCGCGAACACGCCCGCGGCCATCACGGCGCCCCAGTCGGTCGAGTAGTTGCCGAGGTAGGTGTAGATCCCGAGCGTGATCGGCTCGATGCCCGATCCGTTCAGGATGGTCAGGGCGAAGATGAAGTCGCCCCACCCGGCCAGAAACGCGAAGACCGCGACGGTGATCACGGCCGAACGGGCGAGCGGGATGACGATGAGGCGGAACGTCTGCCACTCGGTCGCTCCGTCGACCCGGGCCGCGTAGAGCAGCTCGTTGGGCAGGCTGAAGAGGAACGCCCGGAGGACGAGGATCGCGAACGGGACGGCGTACGTCCCATCAGCGATGATCAGTCCCGGGTACGAGTTCACCAGGTTGATCCGGTGAAAAACGATGAACAGGGACGTCGCCAGGACGATCGACGGGACGATCTGCGCGATGAGGAGCGAGCTGACCAAGATCACCGTCACCCGCAGGCGGTACTTGGACAGGGCGTAGGCCGCCGGGACGGCTACGACCAGGGCGAGCAGCGCCGTCCCGAGACCCACGACCAGGCTCGTCACAACGTTGGCCGATTGCGCGTGGATGACCGTGCTGTAGTTGTCGAGCGTCGCGGCGTGCGGCAGCCAGTAGAACGTGCCGCTGAAGAGC
>DATMKQ010000105.1:0-85683 GCA_035571275.1 Trebonia sp. | reverse complement strand
TCACGGGCTTCGGTCTCGGCCTCGCGCAGTTCGACCCGGCGGATCTTGCCGGAGATCGTCTTGGGCAGGTCGGCGAACTCGATCCGGCGGATCCGCTTATAGGGCGCCACCCGTTCGCGGCAAAATGCCATGATGTCCCTGGCGAGTTCGGGGCCTGCCGTGGCGCCCGCGGCGAGCAGCACGTAGGCCTTCGGCACCGCGAGCCGGACCGGGTCCGGCGAGGGCACGACCGCCGCCTCTGCGACGGCCTCGTGCTCGATGAGCACGCTTTCCAGCTCGAACGGGGAGATCCGGTAGTCGGAGGCCTTGAACACGTCATCCGTGCGACCGACATAGGTGATGTAGCCGTCGGCGTCGGAGGTCGCGACGTCGCCCGTGTGGTAGTACCCGCCGCTCATCGCCTCGGCGTCCCGCTCGGCGTCGTACAGGTAGCCGGTCATCAGCCCTAGCGGGCGGCTGGTCAGGTCCAGGCAGATCTCGCCGTCCTTCCCCGGGATGCCGGTGAGCGGGTCGACGAGAACGACCGGGTACCCGGGCAGCGGCCGGCCCATCGAGCCCGGCTTGACCGGCTGCCCGGGGGAGTTGCCGACCTGCGCGGTCGTCTCCGTCTGTCCGAAGCCGTCCCGCACCGTGATGCCCCAGGCCGTGCGGACCCGGTCGATCACCTCCGGGTTCAGCGGCTCGCCGGCCGCCACGCACTCGCGCATCGCGGCAACGTCCGCCGCGGCCAGGTCGGCCTGGATGAGCATCCGCCAGACCGTCGGCGGCGCGCAGAACGTGGTCACGGCGCAGTCGCCGAGCGCTCGCAGCAGGCCCGCCGCGTTGAACCGCGACTGGTTGAGTATCAGCACCGTGGCCTGCGCGTTCCACGGGGCGAACAGGTTGGACCAGGCGTGCTTGGCCCATCCAGGGGAGGAGATGTTCAGGTGCACGTCGCCCGGCTGGATGCCGATCCAGTACATCGTCGACAGGTGCCCCACGGGGTAGCTGACCTGGGTGTGCCCCACGAGCTTGGGCTTGGACGTCGTTCCTGAGGTGAAGTAGAGCAGCAGCGGATCGGAGGCCCTTGTCATCCCGCCCACCCCGCCCCGCCCGCCCGCCCCGCCCAGCCCGCCCACGCCTTCCGGCGTGAACTCAGCCGGCGCGGCCGCCGAGTCCGCGTACGCGTGCCAGCCCGCCGCGTCGCCTACGACGACCCGGGTCCAGCCGCCCGGCAGGCCATCGAACCTCGGCACCTGGTCCGCTTCCGCCACCACGTGCGCGACCCCGCCCCGCTCGATGCGGTCGGCGAGGTCCGCCGGCTGGAGCAGCGTCGACGCCGGGATGACCACCGCGCCGAGCTTCATCGCCGCGAGCATGACCTCCCACAACGGCACGATGTTGCCGAGCATCAGCAGCATCCGGTCGCCGCGCCGCACGCCGAGCCCGCGCAGCCAGTTCGCTGCCCGCGCGGAACGCGCCGCCATCTCCGCGTAGCTCACCGACTCGTCCCCCCTCGCTTTTCCGGGGGGTGAAAGGGGGGTTGTCCCTTGCGACAGACCCTCTTCGCTGACCACGCGCAGCGCCGTTCTTTCCGGGTGCTCGGCGGCGATCACGTCGAACCAGTCGAGCGCCCAGTTGAACTGCTCAAGTTCCGGCCACGCGAACGAGGCGCGGGCGGCGCCGTAGTCCTCTCGGTGACGCAGCAGCAGGTCACGGGCCGCGCGGAAGGAGGCAGTCGAAGCAGCATCGCTCATCCGCCAATGATCCCAGTTCCGCACCCGGGCGCAAAGGGTGCTAACCCCGCCCATAATCAGAGCATCCTGAGAAGTTACGTATACGACCCCTGCAAGTGGATGTGCCACACTGACAGAATGACTAGCCCGGACTTCCGCGACGGATCGCCGCGCGACCGCGGGGCGCGGACCAGCCGCGGGCGTGACGTCTCCAACGCCGTCGCCGAGCGGGAACGCGGCAGGCGGCGGCTGAACGCGACGACCGCCACGGTGGGCTTCGCGAGCGTGGCGGCGGCCGGCGTGGTCGCCATATCGCTGCCCGGTTCGACCCATGCGGCGGTTACTCACCCGGGCAAGTCCGCGGCTACCGGCACGGCATCAAAGGGCACCGGCTCTGCTGGCTCCGGCTCGTCCAGTTCGGCCGGCTCGAACTCCTCCAGTTCCGGCTCGACGAACTCGAACTCCTCGAACTCCTCTAACTCCTCGAACAGCTCGAGCAACCTGCAAGCGCCCGCGAACAACCCGGTCCAGTCGGGCGGCGGCGGGCAGGTTACCTCTGGCGGCACCTCAAGCTGGTGATCTCTCCACGGGTCGCGGATGTCGATCCGGCGGCGTTCGCCGCCTGGCCCGCGCTTGGCATGCTCATCCAGCTCGCGGTCACCGACGCGGGACGACTCGGCGCGGCCAGGAAGCTGCTGGAAGACGATCTCGCCGAGCTCGACCTGGCGGGCAGCAGGTTCCGCCCGGACTCGGAACTGACCGCCATCGCCACCGCGGCGCACGCGGCGACCGGCCCGGTCACGATCACGGTCAGCCCGCTGCTCGCCGACGCCATCGCCGTCGCGCTTCGCGCGGCCAGCCTCACCGACGGGGACGTGGACCCGACGGTGGGCAGCGTGCTCTCCTCGCTCGGCTACGACAGAGACTTCGGCCAGATGGCGGCCAGCGGCCCGGCCGTTCCTGTTCGGGTCCGCACGATCCCCGGCTGGCGCTCCATCCGCCTGGACGCCGAATCCCGCCGACTGACAGTGCCGGCCGGAGTCCAGCTCGACCTCGGCGCGACGGTCAAGGGGTGGGCCGCGGACCGGTCCGCCTCGCGGATCGCCGACCGGCTCGGCTGTGGTGTGCTCGTCAGCCTGGGCGGCGACACGTCGGTGGCCGGAGAGCCGCCCGCGGGCGGCTGGCGCATCCGGGTTCAGGACCTGACCGCCATGCCCGACGAGCCACCCCGCGGACCGAGCACGGTGGTCGCCATCCGCGATGGCGGCCTGGCCACCTCGTCCACCGCCGCCCGTCGCTGGCAGCGCGGCGGCGACGTGCTGCACCACATCGTTGACCCGCGCACCTGCCTGCCTGCCGCCACGGTGTGGCGCACGGTCTCCGTGGCCGCCGCCACCTGCGCGGACGCCAATACCGCCGCGACCGCCGCTGTCATCAGGGGGCGCCAGGCCCCCGGCTGGCTGGCTGGCCTCCGCCTCCCCGCGCGCCTGGTCGAGCCCGACGGCACGGTCCACACGATCTCCGGCTGGCCCGCCGAAGCCGGCTAGCGGCCATCCGCCAAATAGACCCGCCAAGCGCCATCTTCCTATTTTCCCTTAAGTCACATAGTTATCGTCTGTGACGAATTCATGGAAATATATCAATACAAATACTCATTCAACGAAATTTACTGACTCTTCCAGCAATCAGTAGTAGCGTACGGATTGCCGAGTGAGGGTGAGGGTTAAGGGGAGCTCGTCGGTCGTCTTAAAAATCGCCGTGAGCAGGCGCGTTGTGTCCTGGGGGGACGATGGGGGCTTGGGTTTTTCGTGCTGCGCCGTTTGTCGGGGCGGCAATCATCATGGTTATGGCCGCCGGGTGCGCAACCTCGAAAGTCGCCGCGCCGCCGCAGGGAGACGGTGCGACCATCACGGTCGCCGCGTTGCCGTCGGACGACCTCGCCGGCCTGTACATCGCGCAGGACGACGGCCTGTTCGCCCGCGAGGGGCTGCACGTGATCATCGAGAAGATAGCCAGCAGCAGTGCCGTGATCGCCGCGCAGCTCAAGGGCGACGTCGACGTGGGTGCCGGGAGTTACGTGCCGTACATTACGGCGCAGGCCGGCAGCGCCAGGTTCCAGATCCTGGCCGAGGCCTCGACGCTAGGGGCGGATACCCGCGTGCTGGTCACCACCTCGCGCTCGCCGATCAAGACGGTTCCCGAGCTGGTCGGCAAAAAGATAGGCGTCAACGGGACGAATAGCATCGGAACGCTGCTAATCGGCGAGCTGCTCGAGGAGAACGGGATCTCACCGAAGAAGGTTGATCTCGTCACGGACCCGGCTGGCTTTCCCGCGATGCCGGGTCGGCTCCAGGCAGGCACCTGGAGCGCGGCGTTCCTCGCCGAGCCCTACGTGACGATCGCGGAAGAGGACTATGGCGTGCAGGTGCTCGCCGACCTCGACCAGGGCGCGACCACGGACTTCCCCATCGACGGGTACGTCGTCACGCGGGCCTGGGTGAGCGATCACCGCGACGCCGCGGCCGCGTTCGTGTGGGCAATCGAACAGGGCCAGGCCCTCGCCGAGACTAACCCGGGCCTCGTCGAGGCGGCTATCAGCAAGTCCGACGCGCTACCGCACGAGGTGACCGCGGTCATGGCGCTGCCCGGCTTTCCGACGGGCCCGGTGAACCAGGACCGCATCCAGCGGGTCGCCGACGTCATGCTCCGCCTGGGCCTGCTCGACGAAAAGTACACCAGCGAGGTCCAAAGCGGCAGCCTGGTCAAATCGTTGGTCAGCTCGTGACTACTCGGCGCCGAGCAGCCAGTCCAGCGCGACCGCGGTTGTCCAGGACTGGTTGAGGCTGCCAAGAGGCGCCCCCGTCATGGGGTGGTAGTACTCGGCGAACGTGCCGTCGCCGAGTTGCTTGAGCGTGCCCGACTTGAAGCCGGACGCGACGGCAGCCTCGCCGTCCCGGCGCAGCGCCCAGCAGAGCAGCCAGGTGAAGAACGGCCATACCGGCCCGCGCCAGTAGCATGCGGCGTTGAACTCCGCCGAACACGGACTGGTGCTTGGCGGCAGTGCCCAGCGCAGCGCGGGATGACCGGCCCACCGCGGGCCGGTCAGCAGCGAGACGAGGCGCTGTCGTTGATATCCGGGCATGCCGCCCGCGATCAGCGGCGCGAACCCGGCGATCGTCTCGGTCCGCAGCCACGCACCGGTGCGCAGGTCGACGTCGGCGGCTAGGCCCGACGCCTCGTCGACGTGGCAGAAAACTGCCGCCCTGGCCTGGGCGGCATAGTCACGAAGCTCCGCGGCGTCGTCCGGTTTCCGCAGCGCGTCGGCCAGCTTGGCGAGCAGGTCGTTCGCCGCGGCGAAGATCGCGGTGAACAGCACGTCGCCGACCTGGAAGCTGCCGGACTCGCGCAGCAGGCCGGCGTCGTAACCGGCTCGCTTGGCCTCCTCAACCAGCCATACGTAGCGGTCGTACTCCCCGTCGGTCGGGCGCTGCGCCGCGTCGGACACGTGTGCCTTGTCCCGCCGCACGTAGGCGGGCAGGTCGGCGCCCACCACGACGTTGGCATACGGAACGTCCCAGCGCGGGGAGTTGTCCGTGCCGCTTTCCCAGCCGTGGAACAGCGTCATCAAGCCGGTCGACTTATCCACCCGGTCGCGCGCCAGAAAGCGGTGCCAGGCGAGCAGCCTGGGATAGAGGTGCGCGGCCCAGCCCGTGGTCAGCTCGAGTTCCCGGCCGCCGGTCGCGGTCGCCACCCGCAGGATCGCGTCGACCGCGACCGCGTGCACGGGCGGGTCGCAGATCCCGCTGGTCGCCGGGTACATCGTGGCGTCCTCGTTGAACCTGGCGCACTCCCATACGGCAGGACCCGGCCAGTAACCGTCCGACGTCGGATCGAAGACGATGTGCGGCACCATCCCGTTACGCCACTGCCCGGCGAAGAGCGAGTCAAGTTCCTGCCGCGCCCGCGGCAGGTCGATGGTGGCCAGACCGATCGCGTTGAACGCGGCGTCCCAGCTCCACTGGTGCGGGTACAGTCTCGGGGCAGCCTTCGTGATCAAACCGGTGCTGTTGTCGCGCAATATGTAGGCCGCACGAGCGGCCAGTGTTAGTGACCCAGTCATCTCTTTGTTACAACCAAGTTTCCAAGCATCTCGTTGATGTTAACCATCGGATCAACGTGCATCTTCCGTGATCGCGTGAGCCGTTGACCGTTACCAAACTGGAAGCTACCGCGACGATGCTGCCATATGAGCGCTATGAGCAGGTACCTCCCGAGAGACACCGTTGGTGAGGCCGGGGGGAAGCAGCCGTGGCGGTCCGGCCGGTCAGCCGGCTCAGAGCCAGTTCATAGCGGCCCTGTATGCGCCGCTGCGTTTCATGACCGATGCTTGAAAACGTGAGCGGAATCAACTCTTCTACCGCCCTGTGGTACGCGAGCCGCGCCACCGGCGTGGTCGCGCTGCTGCTGATGACGGCGGTGGTCCTGCTCGGCATCATGGTGACCAGGCAGGGCCGTCTTCCCGGCCTGCCGCGATTCGCCGTCACCGGACTGCACAGGAACCTGTCGCTGGTCGCCGTCGTGTTCATCGGCCTGCACGTGCTGACCGCCGTCACGGACAGCTATGTGAACATCCCGCTCACCGCCGTGGTCGTCCCGCTCGCGTCGCCGTACGAGCCGATCTGGGTCGGGCTCGGCGCCGTGAGCCTGGACATCACGGTCGCGGTGGTCGTGACCAGCCTGCTGCGCCGCCATCTCAGCAGGCGGGTGTGGCGCGCGGTGCACCTGCTCGCGTACCTAAGCTGGCCGGTCGCCTGGCTGCACAGCATCACCGCGAGCCACGACTTGCTGCACGGCTGGATGTTCGTGATCGGCGTTGGCTGCGCGCTCCTCGTCGTCGTCGCGGTTGGCTGGCGGCTCGCCGCCGCCGCGCGGGATGTGCCGCGCGCGCAGCGGGTGAGCCTGCTGATGTCCGCGGTGCACGACCGCACGTCGCAGCGGCACAAGTCCGCGCCGGTCGCCGGGCCGCCAGAAAGGACCAGCCGCCGATGACCGCCGCCACCACGGGGATGCCCGCCGAGGGCACGGCCACCGAACTGCCGCGGCTGCTGCCGGTCAGCGGCCAGCACCAGGAGGACTTGCGCGCGCACGTCGCCAGGCACGGCCGCCTGCCCTACAGGGACGCGCCGGGCCGCCTGATCACGGACGCGCGGCAGGCCGGCCTGACCGGCCGGGGCGGTGCCGCCTTTCCCGTGCACCGCAAGCTCACCGCCGTCCTCGACGCGGCCAGCGAACGGCGCAGGAGCCCGGTCGTGATCGCGAACGGCGCGGAGAGCGAGCCGGCCAGCGACAAGGACGCCACGCTCTTGTGGCTGGCACCGCACCTGGTGCTCGACGGCTTGCAGCTCGCCGCCGAGGCAACGGGCGCCGACCAGGCGATTCTCTATACTCACGCCCAGCGCCGCGAGGATGTCGGGAAGCGGCTGCGGCAGGCGATGGCCGAACGCGCGGCCGTCGGCATCGACCGCGTTCCCGTGGAGCTGGCCGAGTCCCCGGCGCGCTTCCTGTCCGGCCAGGAGACCGCGCTGATCAACCACCTCGGCGGCGGACCCGCCATACCGACCTTCATGCCGCCCCGGGTCACAGAGCGCGGCCTCGGCGGTGCTCCGACCCTCGTGCAGAATGTCGAGACGCTGGCCCACCTGGCGCTGGTCGCGCGGCATGGCCCGCACTGGTTCCGCCAGGTGGGCACGAAGACCGAGCCCGGCTCGATGCTGTGCACGATCCGCCGCGCCGACGGATCCCCGCGGATCGCCGAGGTCCCGATGGGCATCCCGCTGCGCGATGTGCTCGGCCCGGTGAGCCGCGACGGAGCCGTGCTCATCGGCGGCTACCACGGCACCTGGGCGGCGGCCGAAGAGGCCGCGCGGCTCACGCTCGACAATCAGTCGCTTAGCGCGGTGGGCGCGCGAGTCGGCGCGGGCGTGCTGATCACCCTGCCCGCGGACCGTTGCGGTCTCGCGGAGACGGCCCGGACCGTTCGGTATCTCGCGCTTGAATCGGCAGGTCAGTGCGGTCCCTGCCTGAACGGGCTGCCGCGCATCGCCGCCGCCCTCGCCGAGCTCGCGGGCCCCCGCCCGCGCCGGCAGGCGCGCGTGGATGTGGAGCGCTGGTCCGGGCTCGTCACCGGCCGCGGCGCCTGCCACCATCCCGACGGCACGGCGCGCTTCGTGGGCAGCGCCCTGATCACGTTCGCGACCGAACTCGACCGCCACGCACGGGGCCGGTGCGCCGCGACGAACTCTCAGCCGTTCCTGCCGATCCCGCGTGGTTCGGCCCGCACGGAGGAGGACTGGCTCTAGATGACTGAGAAGCTGATCGTCAACCCCATCGAATGCGAAGGCCACGGCGCGTGCGCCGAGCTGCTGCCCGAGCTGATCTCGCTGGATGAGTGGGGCTACCCGATCATCGACGACCACCCGGTCCCGCCTTTTCTCGAGCGGGACGCCCGCGCCGCCGTCAGCGCGTGCCCCACGCTCGCCCTCCGCCTCCTGCGCTCCTAAGAAAGCGATCATCATCCCGAACGGCCCGGCGTGCCTGCCTCCTGCCCGCCCCGTCCCGGGATACCGCAGGTCAACCAGCACGGAAGACCCCCTGCCCCCCCGGAGCCCGTCCCGCGGCTTCGATCGGGGAAGTGGTCGGGTCAGGCGTCTCAGAGCCGCGTAGAAATTTGCCCGATAGCAAACCCTGACCGGCGACCACGACGTCGTTATCGGCAAGACAAGTACCCAGCGCCGTTGCCAGCGGCTGAACTTGCGCCCACGGGACAAGGACCGACCCGGTGCTCAGCCCCGGAAATCAGCGGGCTGTTTATCCGCGAGGGTCTTAGGGCGCGTTCGGCCTGCACAAATAACGCGAAACGGACCGGAAAACATGGCTACCGCGCCCAAAGAACACAAAGTCTTCGCGTTCGAGGGCGCCGCACCGCCAACCAGGGGCGTCGCCACCGCCCGTGGACGGCAAGCGGTTACTTGCCCGATCGTCCGCGCTGACTAAACCGGCCGTTCTGGCCGTCGTGGGACCTGCTTGACACCGTCCAGTTAGCGTGTCTAGATTATGGCAGTGACTTTCATTTAGTTGTAACTCCCAGAAGGTGGTGACTGTCATGGTTGAGACGGGATCCCGTCGCTGGTGGGCGATGGCCGCGATCTCCGTGAGCGTCCTGGTTGTCGGGCTGGACCTGACTGTGCTCAGCCTCGCCCTGCCGACCATCGCCGCTACGATGCACGCGACAACAGGCGACCTGCAGTGGATCGCCGACTCCTACGCGTTGGTGATCGCCGCGCTGATCCTGCCCGCGGGACTGCTCGGAGACCGGTACGGTCGCAAGAAGGTGCTGCTCGTCGCGCTTGTGCTGTTCGTCGCGAGTTCGGTGTGGTGCGCCTACTCGGTCAGCGTCGGCGAGCTCATCGCCGCGCGGGCGGTGCTCGGCATCGGCGCCGCCGCGGTCTTCCCCATAGCGATCTCGGTGATCCCCGTGATGTTCAGGGAGGAGGAACGGCAGAAGGCCATCTCCGTGATGGCGGCGGCCATTTTCGTCAGCTACCCGATCGGGCCGATTCTCGGCGGCTTCCTGCTCGACCACTTCTGGTGGGGCTCCGTCTTCCTTATCAATGTGCCGATCGTCGCGATCGCGCTCGTCGCCGTGACGCTCCTGCTGCCGGAGTCGCGCGCCGCGAGGCGGCCCAGCCTGGACATCGCTGGCGTCGTGGTCTCAAGCGCCGGGTTGACCGCGCTCACCTACGGTTTCATCAGGGCGGGCCAGAACGGCTGGACCGACCCCCTGGCACTAGGCACGATCGGCCTGGGCGTGCTGCTCCTTGCGGGGTTCGCCTGGTGGGAGCGGTTCGTCAGCCAGCGGGGCAGCGGCCAGGCGCTCGTCGACCTGGCGCTGTTCCGGGTGGCGGGCTTCCGGTGGGGCACCATCTTGATGACGATGGTGTCGTTCTCGATGTTCGGCCTGTTCTTCACGGCGCCGCAGTACTTCCAGGACGTCCGCGGCGCGACACCGCTCGGCAGCGGAGTGCGGCTGCTGCCGCTGATCGCGGGGATGCTTGTCGGCATGATCGCGGGCAGCAGGCTCACCGAAGCGCCGAAGCGGCCGGACGGCACGGTCGGCAACGCGCGCCTGTCTGCTAAGCACGCCGTCGCCGCGGGCTTCCTCGTGATGGCCGTCGGCCTGGTGATCGGCGCCTTCACCGGGCTCGGGTCCTCGACGGGCTTCGCGGTGCTGTGGATCGCGCTGACCGGCCTCGGCCTCGGGATGGCGATGCCAGCCTCGATGAACGCCGCGGTCGGCCCGCTGACGGAGGAACGCAGCGCGTCGGGCGGCGCGCTGATCTCCGCGGTGCGCCAGGTCGGCGCCACGATCGGTGTCGCGGTGCTCGGCACGCTGATCAGCAACGGGTACACCAGCCGGCTGCACGTGGACGGCCTGCCCGCGTCCGCCGCCTCGGCGGTGAAGAGCAGCGTCGCCGGGGGTGTGGCGGTGGCACAGCGTCTCGGTTCCGCCTCGCTGCTCGACGACGTGCGCTCGGCGTTCATCCACGGCATGGACATCATGCTCTGGACCTGCGGCGGGATAGCGCTGGCCAGCGCGCTGCTCGCGCTCGCCTTCCTGCCCCGCCGTGCCGCGACGTCCGCCGAGCCGGAGCAGGCGACGGAGGCGACGGAAGCGACGGATACGACGCAGAGCGCCCCAGCAGGCACAATGGGAACGTGACCGACGTGGACGCCAAGCATCACGCCAGCCTGCGTGAACGCAAAAAGGCCAGGACGCGTGCTTCCATTAGGGAGCACGCGCTCCGGCTCTTTCGCGAGCAAGGCTACGAGCTCACCACGGTCGAGCAGATCGCGGCGGCCGCCGAGGTGTCGCCGTCTACGTTCTTCCGGTACTTCCCCACCAAGGAGGACGTCGTCCTGCGGGATGACCTGGACGACCGGATACTCGAGGCGTTCGTCCGCCAGCCCGCCTCGCTGACGCCGGTTGCCGCGGTCCGGGCCGCCATCCGTGAGGCGATCGAGACGTTCACTCCGGCGGAGTGGGAGGAGTTGCGCGAGGCCGCGGCGCTGAACCACACCGTGCCGGAAATCCGCGCCCGGATCATGGACGAGCTGGCCCGGACGATCGACGCGATGGCGGAGGCGCTGGCGAAGCGAACCGGCAGGCCCGCGGACGACCTAGCGGTCCGCACCTACGTCGGCGCCGTCTTCGGCGTCATGCTCTCGGTCCTGTCGCCGAGCACCTATACCCCTGCCGACATGGGCAAACAGCAATTCACGCGCATCGACGAAGCCCTAGCCCTGCTGGAAAACGGCCTGCCACTGTAACCTCCGCCCAGCGCCTCCAGACCCACGCGGGAATGATGAACGTTCATGTATCGTTGGCCCTGTTGGCTGCCCGGGAACCGGGTATGACAGTTCGGGCCAACCCAGAGGAGCGTAACCATGCCAGCCGTATCGGTCGAGAATCTCCTGGTCCTGCCGAGGGTTACGGAGCCGGGCCCGCAGGCCGAACGCCCGGTGCTCAAGGTCACCACGGCACCGTCTGGTTTCGAGGGGGAGGGGTTCCCCGTGCGCCGGGCCTTCGCCGGGGTCGACCTGCCGCAGCTTGACCCGTTCGTGCACATGGACCAGATGGGCGAGGTCGAGTACGCACCCGGCGAGCCCAAGGGCACTCCATGGCATCCGCACCGCGGCTTCGAGACCGTCACGTACATCATCGACGGCGTCTTCAGGCACCAGGACTCCAACGGCGGCGGCGGCCTGATCACCAACGGCGACACGCAGTGGATGACCGCGGGCGGCGGCATTCTGCACATCGAGGAGCCACCCGAGGCGCTGGTCGCGAGCGGCGGTCTCTTCCACGGCTTCCAGCTCTGGGTCAACCTGCCCGCGCGGCTGAAGATGACCCAGCCGCGTTACCAGGACATCCGGGCCGGCCAGGTCGCCCTGCTCACCTCCAGCGACGGCGGCGCCCTGCTCCGGGTCATCGCCGGCGAGGTCGACGGGCACGCCGGGCCCGGCGTCACGCACACGCCGATCACGCTGGTGCACGCCACCGTGTCGCCCGGCGCGCAGGTCCGGATCCCGTGGCGCACCGACTTCAACGCACTCGGCTACGTGCTGGCAGGCGCCGGCTCGGTCGGCGCTGAGCGCCGGCCGGTGCGGACCGGGCAGCTCGCGGTGTTCGGGCCCGGCGACTCGATCACGTTCGCGGCGGACAAGAAGATGGACGGACCCAGCCCGTCTCTCGACATCCTGCTGCTCGGCGGCGAGCCCATCGGGGAGCCGGTCGCCGCGTACGGCCCGTTCGTGATGAACACCCGCGCCGAGCTGGTGCAGGCCTTCGAGGACTTCCAGGCTGGCCGCCTGGGCACCATCCCCGCCCAGCCGGCCAGCGCGGTCGTCCCCGAGGAGCCCCACCCGGGTCACGACGTCCTGTAACTCCTAGGAGCTCAGGAGGGTGAGGAGGGCCTCGCCGTTCGGCGAGCCGAGGCCGGTGCAGGCGTCCCAGCCGGGACCCGCCGTGTACGCGCCGTTGCTGCCTTGCACGATGTCATTGAAGCCGGGTGCCGCGACGCCCGGGGTCACGTCCGCGTAGATCAGCGGCTGAAGCAGGCCGAACTTCTTGCCGGTGGTCTCGGCGAGCCGGGCGATCAGCCCCGCCCACAGCGGCGCTACCGCGCTGGTGCCGCCGACCGGCTGCTGCTGGCCGTCGACGACGACCAGATAGCCGGTCACCGGGTCGGCGTTGCCGGCCACGTCGGGCACTGCGCGGCCAGGGTTGGCGACGCCGGTCGCTTGCTCGACGCCAGCGGTCTCCTGCCACGGAGGCAGGCTGGTGAACACGTCGCTGACGCCGCCGCCGCCCGCGCCCTCGTTGTTCGCGAGCTCGTTCCACACCACCTCTGAGGTGATCGTGTACGTGCTCACGTCACCGACTAGCTTGGTGCCGCCGCAGGCGAGCGCGTGCGGACTGGACGCGGGGAAGTCGCAGTGCACCCCGGTCTGGCTGGTCGGGTCGTCGCTGCTGCCGTTGTCGCCGGCCGCCACGCAGACCGTGGTGCCGAGCACCGCCGCGTCCGAGATCGCGGTGTCCATCGCGGTCCTGCTCTGCGGCGACCACGAATCCTCCGATCCGCCCCAGCTGATCGAGACGACGATAGGCGTCGGCGTGGCGTGCACCGCCTGGGAGATCGCGTCGATGAACCCCTGGTCAGTGTTGGGCGCGAAGTACACGACCTGAGCCGCGCCTGGGGCGACCGCGCCGGCGACCTCGATGTCCAGCTCGACTTCTCCGTCCGCCTGCTGGCCGGGGGAGTTCGACCCGGAGTCAACGCCGGCCGCGGTGACCGACGGAGTGGCCAGGCCGAGCCCGCTGAAGTAGGAGTCCAGGTCGCTCGCGGTGTACCCGCCGCCAAGTTCGATGATCGCGATCGTCTGTCCGGTGCCGTCGGTGTCGGCCGGGAACTGGTAAAAGCTCGCCACCTGAAGCGCGGTGAGCGGGCTGCCCGTGGCACCCGGCGCCGCATCGGCGGTCATGCCTTCCGGCGTCCGTCCCCCTGGGAACCTGCGGAACTGCGGCCGGGCCACTGGCCTGTCGTCAAGTCCGAGCACCGCCGTCACTATGCCGTCGAGCTCGGCGGGAACGGACAGGCCGCCGGACCGCATGCGGTGCACGACCGAACGGGTGCCGTCCGGATGCGGGCTGGCTACCTGCGTTAGCGTCGTGCCGAATACTTCCGACAGCTCCTCGATCGTCGCGCGCACCATCAGCCGCCGCGATCCCGGATAGGACTCGGTCACCGTCACGCCATACCGCGCGAACACCTCGGTGGCCAGCGCGACGTCGGCCGGGTCGGACCCGTACTGCTGCGCGAGCTGCTCTGAGGTCAGCGTTTCAGGTCCGGTGATCAGCTCTGCCGGCACTTCGGCGCGCCGCCGGAGCAGCACGGTCACGGAGATCTCCGCGTAGATGTCCAGCAGTCCCGCCGGCCGGGCGTCTGGCAATTCCGATCGCTCGCTACCCTCGAGCGGCACAAGGTCAGGCATGTGATATCTCCCCGTGGAAAGTTTTCTCGGTCCTAGAGGGATTCTGTCGTGCCCGGGCAGTCGCCACCGGCCGTTCAGAAGCTATATTTCTGATCCCTTTCCGCAAGACTTCATGCACCAATAGTCATCAATAATCTATTCCGTCAACTGTGTACCATCTGTGACGATTTGGCGGATGGATGCCGCTTTTTCTGCGACGATCCCGTTGGGTAACCAGCCGGATCGCCGGCGTGGCAGCCGCGCGAATGGGATGAAGCGGGACGAGGGGGTCGCCGTGGGCAGTTCTCCGACACGACGAGCCACCTTTGCCGACGTGTTCGCGGTCCGGGAGTTCCGCGCGCTGTGGGCGTCCCAGATCCTGTCGGTCTGCGGTGACCGGCTCGCGCTCGTGGCCCTGACGCTCCTTATATATGACAGGACTCGGTCGCCGCTGCTGGCGGCCGTCGCGTACGCCGCCGGCTACGTACCGTACGTGCTTGGCGCGCTGTTCCTGTCCGGCCTGGCCGACCGGCTGCCGCGGCGGGAGGTCATGGTCGCGTGTGACGTGATCAGGGCGGCCCTGGTCGCGGCGATGCTCGTCCCGCGGGTCCCGCTCGATGTCCTCGTCGCGCTGTTGTACGCGACGACGGCGGTCCAGCCGCCGTTCGATTCCGCGAGGTCGGCTGTTCTGGCCGACGTCGTGCGGGGTGAACGCTACGCGCTCGCCGCCGCGACAATGCAAACGACCTTCCGTGTCGGCATAGTGGCGGGCGCCGCCGCGGGCGGCGTGATGGTGGCTCTCGTCGGGACGCGTTTCGCGCTCGGCGTGGACGCGGCCACGTTCGTCGTCTCGGCGCTGGTGATCCAGTTCGGCATCCGCGCCCGGGCGGCCGCGGCGGCGAAAAGCAGTCCGCGGGCTAGTTCCGGCGCGCTGGCTCAGCTGGGCGCGGGCGTCCGGGTGGTGTTCGGCGACAAGGCGCTGCTGACCCTGGTGATGCTCGGATGGCTGGCCGCCTTGTATGAGTTCCCCGAGGGGATCGCGGCGCCGTATGCGGACAGGCTCGGCGGTGGACCCGTCGCCGTCGGCTTGCTGATCGCGTCCGCCCAGGTCGGGTCGGCGCTGACGATGCCCGTGTTCGTCGCCAAGGTGGGGCCGCTGACCCGGCTGCGCTGGATGGGGCCGATGGCGTTCTGCGCCTGCGCGGTCCTCACGCTGACCCTGCTGCGGCCGGGGCTGGCCGTCTCCATGGCGATCTTCGCGGTGTCAGGGGCATTCGCGACGTACCAGATCGCGGCGAATACCGCATTCGTCGCGCGGGTGCCGAACGAGCAACGGGCTCAGGCGTTCGGGCTAGCCAACGCCGGCTTGATCGTCGGTCAGGGGGTGGCGTTCCTGGTGGCCGGGGCGGCCGTCGAGGTGGTACCACCCTCGACGGTGGTCGCGCTCGGTGGCGGGCTGGGTGCCATCGCGGCCATCGGCCTGGCGCTTCGCTGGCGGCACATGTCGCCGGCGGTCGGGCGCCACTCGGCGAGGCACCTGGGCGCCGGTCCCAGGCAGGCTCGTTATCACGTTCCCAGGCAGGGTCGTGATCACACGGCGAACAGGCGGGTTCCGGTTCACGCGATTCGTTCTCGGGCGAGGGACTAGAATGACGTCCGGGTTCACGTCCACGTGTCGCGCATGATAGTTCTTCCTTTCCGAGAGATATGTGCTGTCTCTTCTGGAGCCTTGGTAACTCAGATCCAAACAAGGGTGCGCACCGCATTTTCTCCTCTCCCGCCTCACCAGACACAGATAACCCAACGCTCACTCCATTAACTCGAGCGTGAATATGCCTCCGCATGGTTCGCACGTAGACACTATTTAGCTCCTAGTTGTCCGCAGATGTGGCCAAATCTCTCGGCAATAGTTACCTCGACCGGCATAGATGGGTTATGGTAGCTATACGCAGCTAGTCATTTACGGTGTGCTGCTACTAGACCGTCGACGCAGGCGTCACGCACAGAACGGTGGAAGATGCTAGCCTCGTCCATCACCTGCCGCCTCAAGGCGAGTGTCGCGGCAAGAGATTGGCCTTGGTGGCGGCTTCCTCCGTTGCTTCGGTGGTACGTCGCCGCGCCCCCTGTTGTCGCGCTCGCCGTCATCGGCTTCACAGCCTCCCGTACCGACTGGCACCTGTTCGACGTACTGAAATTCCTCCTTTTGCTGTGCTGCGGAATGATCTCGGTGGGATCCACGCCGCGGATCGCCTACGCGACCGGCGGCGCGACTCGTGACTTCAGCACGGTGTGGGTGATTCCCGCCGCGATATTGCTGCCACCGCTTTATGTCGCGTTGATGCCTATCGCCTTGCTTGCTGTTACGCAATTGTTCGTACATCGCGGCGTCATGTACCGGAGGGTTTTCACTGGCGCTTCTATTAGTATTTGTTACGCGGCGGCATCGGCCACATTCAGATTGGTCCCGGCGTCATTCGCCGGTCCCGTGGTCGGATCAGGAATGCACGCCTTCACCTGGGCCGTCACGGTGGCGACCTGCGAGGTCGTCTTCGGCCGGGCGCATCACTTCCTTATCGTGGCCGCGGTGAAATTGTCTGATCCGGAAGTCCGGATCCGGGACTACGAATTGAATCGCAAGGCGCTGCAGGATGACTTCGCGGAACTGGATCTCGGCGTGCTCATCACGCTTACGGTGGCGCTTAGCCCCGCGCTCGTGGTGCTCGCCGTTCCTACGGTCCTGCTCGTCCGCCGGTTCCTCATGCACCCCGCCCTCGTGGCGCAGTCCCGCGTCGACTCGAAGACGGGTCTGCTGAACGTGTCCACCTGGGAGAGAGAAGCCGAGAGCGAACTGTCCCGGTCGATCAGGACGCGGAGCCCGCTCGCGGTGGCACTGGTGGACATCGATCACTTCAAGGCCGTCAACGACACCCACGGGCACCTGGTCGGCGACAAGGTGCTGCGGGCGGTCGCCGAGGCCCTCACGAGCCAGTTGCGCGACTACGATCGGGCCGGCCGGTTCGGCGGGGAAGAGTTCGTGCTCCTGCTCGCGCAGACCAGCGAAAGCGACGCGTGCCGGGTAGCCGAGCGACTGCGGGCCTACGTCGAAAGCCTTGCGGTTCCTGTTGACGACAGGCCGACGGCCGCCTGTGTCAGCCTGACCATCTCTATCGGGGTCACGGCGATGGCCACCGGGGCCAGCCATGAGCTTACCGACCTGCTGGCCGCGGCCGACTCCGCGCTGTATGCGGCGAAGCAGACTGGCAGGAACAGGATCGCCGTGGCCGCGGTGGAGCGGGACATGGGACTGGACGCCGGGCTCAAGCGGCACGTGGGGGTTGTCGAGGGGGAGCCAAGCGGCCCTTCCTTATGTCCGTTGGAGTAACTCTTAGTGCCCGTTGTGGCACGCCACGGATGCGATCATGCACCCGCACGCGCATCCGCACCTGCGCTGACCGCCCCGCGCCGTCAGTTCGCTATTGCGACTTACTTGCAATAACGAACCGCTGCGAAGTAGCGTTGGGGAGATGGACCGGGCCCGCCTGCACACGATCAGAACCTCGCTCACGCCTCGCGAGTGGCTGCACGCCGGCGCCATGTCCTCGGTCGTCATCGGTTTGCACGTAGTCGGCTGGGTCACGCTGCTCTCGGTGGTCGTTCCCGGCCATTACAGCATTGGCACCCAGACCTTCGGCGTCGGGATCGGGCTCACCGCGTACACGCTAGGCGCCCGGCACGCGTTCGACGCCGACCACATCAGCGCCATCGACAACACGACGCGCAAGCTCATGGCCGAGGGCAAGCGCCCGCTCAGCGTGGGGTTCTTCTTCTCGCTCGGTCACTCCTCTGTCGTGTTCGTGCTGTCGCTGCTGCTCGCGCTCGGCATCCGCGCGGTGGCGGGCCCGGTGCGCAACGGATCATCGGGCTTGCACCAGGTGACGACGGTCGTGGGCACCGGCGTGTCCGGCGTGTTCCTCTACCTCATCGCGGTGATCAACCTCGTCGTGCTCGCGGGCATCGTGAAGGTCTTCCGCGGCCTGCGGCACGGGCGTTACGACGAGCAGGCGCTGGAGGCGCACCTCAACGAACGGGGCCTAGTCACCAGGTTCTTCGGCAAGCTGATGCGGTCGATACGCCGCCCGCGGCAAATGTACGGGGTCGGCTTGCTGTTCGGCCTCGGCTTCGACACCGCGACCGAGGTAGCCCTGCTGGTGCTCGCGGGGACAGGCGCGGCGAGCGGCCTGCCGTGGTACGCGATCTTGTGCCTGCCCGTGCTGTTCGCGGCGGGCATGAGCCTGCTCGACACGATCGACGGCTCGTTCATGAACTTCGCTTACGGCTGGGCGTTCTCTAACCCGGTGCGCAAGATCTACTACAACATCACGATCACCGGCTTGTCCGTGCTGGTCGCGCTGCTGATCGGAACGGTGGAGCTGGCAGGCCTGCTCGGTCAGGAATTCCAGCTTGGCGGCCCGTTCTGGACCTGGGTGGAGAGCCTGAACATCAACACGCTCGGGTTCTTCATCGTCGGCCTGTTCGTCGCCACCTGGGCGATAGCCCTGTTCGTGTGGCGTGCCTTCCGGATCGAGCAGCGCTTCCCTCAGGGGCTGCACCGTTCCGGTGAACTGCCAGAAGCGGCCGAGTAGAAGTAGGCGTAACGCCCAGGCCCTGGCCGGCGTTTCGTACTTAGCACCCCGCTAACGCGGCTGGTGCATCTGGGTCGGCCGCCGCCGCTCCCCGCCCCATAGGCGGCGGTCGCCCCCGAATCTCTCTCGCGGCTCTCGCGCCGCTCCCATCGCCGATCTCCACCCCGACACAGCGCGTCGCTGTGCCGGGGTGTCCGCATTCTGTCACCGTCGCTCCGTCGCGCGGGGTAAGCTCGTGGCTCACACAGCAAAGACGCGGGATCCTGCCCGATATCGGGCAGGATTCTTGCGATAAGGAGCTAGGCGCTGTCACACTGATGATCGTCATGAACGAGCCGTATCCGCAGGATCTAGTCCGCCACATCGCGGAATCCACCGGTCTGCCCGAGGCGACAGCCACGCGGGTGGTGGCGGATGTCACGGCGTACTTCGCCGAGACCGTCGAGGACTTCGTCCGCCGGCGGCATGACGAGCTCAAGCGCAAACAGCGCAAGAACGACGAGATCTGGCCGCAGATCGCGGCCGAGCTCAACGCCCGCAGGTTCGGCGCCCAGGAGTTGTCGGGGCGCCAGCTGCGGCGCATCGTCTATGGCTGACCGAGCGAGAGATAGGGAGAACGCGACGTGTGCGGCATCGTTGGCTACGTAGGCAAGCGGGATGCGACACCGGTCCTTGTCGAGGGGTTGCACCGGCTGGAATACCGCGGCTACGACTCGGCGGGCCTCGCGGTAGTGCACCGCGGCCGTCTCCAGGTGACCAAGACGGCCGGCCGGGTGCAGGACCTGCGCGACAAGCTCAGGAGCAACACCAAGGCGACGCTGGGCGTCGGTCACACCCGCTGGGCCACGCACGGCGAGCCGAACGAGGTCAACGCCCACCCGCATACCGACGCCGCCGGGCGGATCGCGGTGGTGCACAACGGCATCATCGAGAACGCCGAACAGCTCCGTGAACAGCTCCAGGCCAACGGTGTCCGCCTGGTCTCCGACACCGACACCGAGGCGCTCGCCCACCTGATCGCCGCCGAGCTAGCCGCGGCGGAAAACGCTTCCACCGGCGCCGCGCCAGGCCGCCTCGACGACGCGGTCATCCGCACGCTCCGTCGCGTCGAGGGCACCTACGGCCTCGTCGTCCTGGACACGAAGAACGCCGACCAGCTCGTCGTCGCCCGCAACGGCAGCCCGATCGTGCTCGGCCTCGGCGAGAACGAGATGTTCGTCGCCTCCGACGTGGCCGCGCTGGTCCGCTACACCCGCCAGGTGATTTACCTGGAGGACGGCGAGGTCGCGACGATCCGCGCGACCGACTACCGCACGACGTCGCTTAATGGACGGGAAACCGGCAGTCCCGCGAAGACCCCGATGACCGTCGACGCGGACGTTGACGACTACGAGCTCGGCCCGTACCAGGACTACATGCGCAAGGAGATCCACGAGCAGCCGGACGCGCTGCGCCGCGCGCTCAGGGGCCGGCTAGACGATCGCTTCGCCACGGCACGGCTTGGCGGCATCAACCTGGACGCCCGCGAGCTCCGTTCGATCCGCCAGGTCAAGTTCCTGGGCTGCGGCTCGGCCTACTACGCCGGCCAGATGGGCGCGATGGTCATCGAGGAGCTCGCCCGCATCCCGGCCGACGCCGAGCCGGCGAGCGAGTTCAGGTACCGCTCGCCTGTGGTGGACCCGGACACGCTGTACGTCGCCGTCAGCCAGTCCGGCGAGACGATCGACACGCTGATGGCGGTCCAGGAGCTCAAGCGCAAGGGCGGCCAGGTGATCGGCGCCGTGAACGTCGTCGGGTCAGCCATTGGCCGCGAATGCGGCCGCGGCATCTTCCTGCATGCCGGCCCCGAGGTCGCGGTCGCCTCCACCAAGGCGCTGACCAACATGGCCGTCAGCTTCGCGTTGCTTGGCCTTCTTCTGGGCCGGGTCCGCGACCTGTCCGCCGGGAGCGGCCACCGCGTCGTCAACGGCCTGCGCACCCTTCCCGAACAGGTCAACCGCATGCTTGCGGGCGAGGAGGACATCGCTACGATCGCGGGCCGTTACGCCGAGGCCGAGCACATGTTCTTCGTCGGCCGGGTGCGCGGCTGGCCGGTCGCCCGCGAGGGGGCGCAGAAGCTCAAGGAGATCTCCTACGTGCACGCCGAGGCCTACCAGGCCGGCGAGCTGAAGCACGGCCCGCTGGCGCTCATCCAGCCCGACATGCCGAGCGTGGTGATCGTCCCGAGCGACGACCTGGTGGCGAAGAACATCTCCACGATCGAGCAGATCAAGGCGCGCGGCGGCCCCGTCATCGCGGTGACAAGCACCGACATACCCGACGGGCTCGCCGACGCCGTCATCCGGGTGCCCAGGGTGGAACCTGAGCTCGAGCCCATCCTGCTGAACGTCCCGCTGCAGATCCTGGCCTACCACGCGGCGGCCAAGCTCGGCCGCGACATCGACAAGCCCCGCAACCTGGCCAAGAGCGTCACGGTGGAATAGGCGGACTATCCCGAACGGAGGCGTGCTTTTACCCCGGCAGCGCCAGTGCTTCCGCCTCGGCGGCCAGTGCTTCGAGCGGCGACACCTCGTCGGGCATGGCGGGGGCGGCCACGGGCGCGACCGACGCGGCGGTCAGCGCCTCCTTGACCGCCTCGGGGACGGTCTGCTCACACCAGACGACCTTCCCCGTATGGGTCCGCCGCGCTCCCCACCGGGTAGCGAGCTGTGACACGACGTGCAGCCCGCGCCCGTTCTCCGCGTCCTTGTCCACTTGCAGCACTCGGGGCAGCGCGGGGGAGGAGTCGTGCACCTCGCAGGTGAGCCTGTCGGTCTCCAGGATGAGCCGCAGCAGGATCTCGCCGTTCGCGTACTTGATCGCGTTGGTGACGAGTTCTGAGACGAGCAGCTCGGTGACATGCACCTGGTCTTCCAGGCCCCAGCGCAGCAGCGGGTCGCGGACATGCACGCGGGCCTCGCGGACCGACGGAAACTCGGGCTCGAGCTTCCAGCAGATCCGCTGATCCTCGGGGATGCGCCGCAGCCGGGCGATGAGCACCGCGATGTCGTCGCGCTGGGCGTCGGAGTACACCCCGTCGAGCGAGGCCTTGCACAGGTCTTCGAGCGGCGCTTTGTACGCGTCGGGACCGAACGCGCCCTTCAGCCGGTCCAGGCCGTCGGAGATGTCCCTGTCCCTGCTCTCCACCAGCCCGTCCGTGTACAGCACGAACAGGCTGCCGTCCTCGACGTTGAACCGCTGCGTCTCGATGAGCCCGTCGCCGACACCGAGCGGCGGCGACGGCGTGACGGTGAGCAGCTCGCTGCGGCCGTCCGGGTAGACCATCAGCGGCGGCAGGTGCCCGGCGACGGCAAGCTCGCATTCTCCTGTCACCGCGTCGTACACCGCGTACGCGCAGGTCGCGAAGTGCGGCTCGCGCTCGCCGAGGGTGTGCATCAGCTCGTCGAGCTGCTGCAGCGACTCGGCGGGCGGCAGTTCCAGCATCGCCAGGGTCTGGATGGCGGTGCGCAACCGCCCCATGGTGACGGCGGCGCGCACACCGTGCCCCGCCACGTCCCCGACGACGAGCGCTACCCGCGCGCCGGGCAGCTTGATCGACTCATACCAGTCGCCGCCGACCTCGACAAGCTTGCTGCCCGGCAGGTACCTGTGCTTGACCTCGACGGATGATGGCGCCGACAACCCGGTCGGCAGCATGGAGCGCTGCAGCGTCAGGGCGGTGGCGTGCTCGCGGTTGTACCGCCGGGCGTTATCGAAGAAGACGGCGGCACGGGACGCGAACTCCATGCCCATCTCCTGGTCGTACGCGTCGAACCGGCGGGTGTCCTCCTGCCTGATGCAGCAGAAGAACCCCAGCGTCGCCTCCTTCGTGAGGATCGGCAACAGCAGCATCGACACGTCGGACAGGAGGTTGGCGACCGGCTTGCGCCGCCACGCCTTGGCGAGCTTGCGCGCCGATTCGGGGGAGATGGAGTGCTCGAGGACGGCGGTGCCCGACCCGATGCAGCGCGCGTAGGGCGAGCCGTCCGGGTACCGGAGGATCTCGCCGGTGGGGAAGGCGGCTTGCCAGGCCGGGTCCTTCTGGTCGTGCACCACGGCAAGTCGGCGCAGCGGGTTGCTGCCGTCCGGCCCGTGGGCCGGCATCTCGTTGTCCCCGACCAGGCTTTCCAGCACCAGCACTTCGCCCGCGGTGCAGAACGCGGGTACCAGCCTGGCCATCAGCTTCTCGGCTAGGTCGCTGAAGTCGAGGGTGTCGTCGATGCCGGTGAACGTGTCGCGCAGCAGCATGTCGCGCATCAGCGCCGGGTCGACGAATCGTTCGGCGCTGGGCACCGGGATCTGCAGGATGACGATCGCGGCGAGGTTGCTGTCGTCGGTTTGCATCGGCTTGGCCGAGGCGACCGTCTCGGCCGTGCTCCCGTTCGCGAGCGCGACCGTCAGGACGGTGTTCGCCTCCCGCTCGGACTTCACCGCGTCGAGGAGGATCCCGACCTGGTCACGAGCCTGTGATGTGATGTCGATTAGGTGAACCCCGAGCAAGTCGCTAGAGGACCGTGCGAGAATCTTAGAAGCTGTGCGATCGTGCTGAACGATCCGGCCGGACCTGTCGACTCCCAGGATCAGGGTGCGCACCGACGAGTTAACGGTCACGTTCACCGGCGGCGCCTTTCGGCCCATCCTTCTGCCGGTTGCCACGGGCGACTCCTGTATGTTTCCTGCACGGCACGCTCCTGCCAATTATGAGCTAACGATGGCAGGTTCAAAGAGGACTTCCGATTCTTTCCGAATAATCCCTTATTGGCAAATTTACGTCCTTTGTCCGTGCCGTTACTGCTCTACCTTCCCACCCGCCCCCCGGGCCCCCTACTTGCCCACTCCGCCCCGCCCCTGCCCCCCGTCAGCCTCCGTCCGCGCCGCGCCAGGCTCCGGCCGCACCAGTCCCCGGTACCGCGTCAGCCCCCGGCCGCGCCAGCCCCTTCCCGGCCGCGTCAGCCTCCGGCCGTGCCAGCCCCCGGCCGCGTCAGCCCCTTCCCGGCCGCGTCGGTCCCCGGCCGCGCCACCCCCGGTACCGCGTCGGCCCCCGGCCGCGCTAGGCCCCCCGCCGCGCTCACATCTTGCCGGTCGGGCAGCAGCTTAGGGCACATGCGCGCCCCCCATACCGGGCATATCGGACACGAACCGGTATCTCTTTTGCCCTAAGACAGACGGTGAGTGGACGGTTACGAGGTGTGGCTGGCGGGTTAGGTTAGTCGTGCGACCGCTAGGGCGGCCGCTAGCAGGACTATTGCCCAGGTCGCCGCGCGCAGGGCGCGCTCGATCGGATCTAGGAGCAGCGTCGTGGTGATCGGCACCGTGTGGCCGTCGGCGAACGTGATCGCGCCCTCGGCGCGGGCCACCCGCCGGCGGATCGCCCGCGCCGGCGTAGACAGTCGCCGCTGCGCGACCGACAGCGCCAGCGCCGCGGCCGCCGCGAGCACCGCCGCGACCGACAGGTTCCCCGCCTGCGCGATGTACCCGGTCAGCGCGGGGAACGCACCCCAGGCGGCCGCGAATCCAATGTCCGTGTGCACGAGGCCGCCGAACAGCTCCGCGTTGTACGCCACCACGAGCACCGGCCCGGCCACCATGAACGGCAGCAGCACGGCCCCGGCTGGCCAGCCGACGACCGCCACGCCCGCCGCGCCGAGTGCCAGCGCCCCGGCCAGCCCGACCACGGTCACTCCGACGAGCAGCGACCCGGGGATCGACGTGCGCAGCGGCCGCCCGTGCAGTTCGTCGAGCGCGTGCGCCGCTACGCCTACCGCGAGGAAGAACGCGGCCACCGTGGCGAGCAGCCTGCTCAGGTACACGTGCGGCGCGAGGCACGCGCCGATCACCACGTATGACAGGTGCCAGGCCGTATAGGGCGGATGCAGCAGCGTCCACCAGTCCCGCCAGACCCCCGGCCGCGCCGCGTAAAACGCCGGCCGAGCTGCGCTGTCCGCTGTGCTGTCCCCCTGGTCAGCCACGGGCCCGGGTTCCCGACATGATCAGGCCGCCGCCCAGGCTCATGGTCCGGGCGGCCACGCCGGTGAACCCGGCCTGCTCCCAGGCGCGGACGGTCCAGTCGACCGGGTACCGCTGATAATGCCCGGAGATCGAAGGTCCGAGAAACCGGCCGACCCGCCACCAGGCCGGCCCGCCGGTGAGCAGTCCGGCGACGGGCAGCACCAGCCGGGTGTAAGCGACCCACGACGGATGCCACACGGGCCCGGCAGGCACGGAGAACTCGAGGCTGGCCATCACCCCGCCGGGCTTGACCACGCGCGCCAGCTCGGCCAGCGTCGCCTGCGGGTCGTCGACGTATCTAAGCAGGTAGCTGAATACCAGCGCGTCGAACGTCGCGTCCGCGAACGGCAGCCGTTCCGCCTGCCCGCCGACCAGCACGATCTGCCCGGCGACCGGGGACGCCGCTACGTTCTCTGCGCCCTGCCGCAGCATTTGCTCGGTGAGGTCGACCCCGACCACTGTTCCGCCGGTGCGTCTGGCGAGCTCGATCGCCACGCCGGCCGTCCCCGATGCGACATCGAGGATCAGCGGCTTGCGACCGTCTCCGTTCGTCGCCAGCCCGCGCGCGATCGCGTCGACGGCCGCGAGTCGCCACGCTCCGTTCTGATAAAAAGAAAGGATCTCAGCGAGCCTGTCATATCGGGCAGGCAGCGGTGAGAACAGGCTACGCGTGAAAGTGCTGACGTCCGGCATGGCGGCTCCTGAGGCGTCCGTTTCCACGGTATGTCTACGCTGTGATCTACCCAGGGGGAAGCGCGGCACGGATTTTGACGGCGTATTCTTCTGCCGGGTGCTCGGCGTCGTAACGCTGCCGCGGGCCGAGCCAGAACCGCAGGCCGTCCTTGGGGTTGCGCGGAATCACGTGCAGGTGCAGGTGCGGCACGGACTGGCTAACCACGTTGTTGACCAAGATCATGCTGCCCGCCGCGCCGAGGCCGTCCTCGACCGCACGCTCCAGGCGCTGGGCAGTGATGAGGAACTCGGCGGCCAGTTCGGCGGGCAGGTCGGAGAGCAGTCGCATGTGCGTCTTGGGAACCAGCAGCGTGTGGCCGCGGAACAGCGGCCGATGGTCGAGAAACGCGAGCAGGTGTCCGGTTTCGAGGATCTTGACCGCGGCCGTCTCGCCGCGGATGATCGCGCAGAACGCGCAGTTGGCTTCGCCCGCATCCCGCATGACGTCGCAGTTTAGCGGCCTTTCCGCGGGACGCGTGGCGGTCAGAACGTAAACACTAGCCGTGCCGGGATATGGCCGGACAGCACTTCGTCGAAGCAGGCGTTCACGTCCTGTAGTTGCCTGGGCTCCGCGATCACCCGGGTGCGCCCCGCCGCGTGCAGCGCGAACACATCGCTCAGGTCCTTCCTGGTGCCGACGATCGAGCCGATGACCGACTTGCCGTTGAGGACCGTGTCGAAGACCGAGATCGTGATCTTGTCGTCGGCCGGAAGGCCCACGCAGACCAGTCGGCCGCCGCGTCGCAACGACGCGTACGCCTGCTCGAACGTTCGGGCCGAGGCTGCCGTGACGACCGCGACGTCGGCGCCGCCGTGGTCGGCGATCGCCTGGACGGGGTCGGTCGTCTTGGCGTTGACCGTGTAGTCCGCGCCTAGGGCCCGGGCCAGGTCCAGCTTGGCGTCCTCGACGTCGACCGCGATCACGCGCGCGCCAAGTACATGCGCATACTGCAGGGCCAGGTGGCCGAGCCCGCCAATGCCGACGATCGACGCGGTCTCGCCCGGCTGCAGCCCGGCGATCTTGATCGCCTTGAACGTCGTGACGCCGGCGCAGGAGAGCGGCGCCGCGTCGAAGGACGACACCTCATCGGGGACGCTGACGACGTAACGGTCGTCCGCGAGCGCGTACTCGGCATAGGCGCCGTCGATGGAGTAGCCGCTATTGCGCTGCGACAGGCAGAGCGTCTCCCAGCCAGAGACGCACTGATCGCAGTGGCCGCATGCATAGCCAAGCCACGCGATCGCCACCCGGTCGCCCGGCTTGTGCAGCACGGCGCCGGGCCCCGCCTCGGTCACGATGCCGACGCCCTCGTGTCCGGGGATGAACGGCGGGTTCGGCGTGACCGGCCAGTCCCCGTGCGCGGCGTGGATGTCGGTATGGCACAGGCCCGACGCCTCCATCTTCACGAGCACCTGGCCGGGCCCTGGCGTCGGCACGTCGAGCTCACGGACTTCCAGCTTGGCACCCAGTTGCGGGACGACAGCCGCCTTCATTGTGGTCATAGTTCAGTCCCCCTTCACCCCTCGCTTTTCCCGCGGGGCGACTTCGTCACACCACGTGACGACGGGATTACGCTACGCTTGGGCCTTACTGTGAGAGAGTGGTGTTCTGCGCGGCCACCTTGATCACGATGCCCTGGCCGGTCACCGAGACGCCTTGGACCTGGAGTCCGGCAGGCAGCGTCGGCACGTTGATCTTGTAGTCAGAGAGCAGCCCGAGGTCCGAGGTGGAAATGCCGTCCAGGCTCTCCACCCTGACGGTGATCTGGCTCGGCCCGGTCCGCGTGATCTGTGCCGTAGCGGTGAGCGGCCCGAGGCTGACGTTGGCGGCGTTCGGCCCGCCAGACGGGTCGGCGGTTACCGTGACGCCTGTTGGGGCCCCCGCGGCGTTGACCAGCGAGCCGAACGAGATCAGCGCGGTGCCGGAGATGTGGTCGATCGTCGCGCCGCTGAAGGATGAGTTGAGGTGGACCCCGGTCGCTGTCGCTTTGATGCTCGTGATGTCGAGCTTGTCTTCCTGGACGTTGCTCGCGCTGATGTCGACCGTCCGGATGTCATGCGCGGCGAGCTGGGTGAGGAATGGGAAGCCCTCGATGGTCACCGAAGGCTTCGTGGTGAGGCCTGACGACGACTGGAGCTTGGTGGCGATCATGTTCTGCGCGTATGACTTGGCGATCTGGTCGCCAACGACGAACAGCACCGCGAGCACGATGAGCGTGACCAGTAGCGCGATCCAGCCACGCTTGCGCCGCCGACGTCGCGGCACCCGCTGCCCGTACCTGTCCTGCTGGGCCCCAGCTGGGTTGCCCTGGTCGTATCCGGGCTGCCCGTAGTCGTTCTGCCGGTAGTCGTTCTGCCGGTAGTCGTTCTGCCCGTAGTTGTTCTGCGGGTATCCGGATTGCGGGTATCCGGCCTGGCTGTGCTCGTCCTGTCCGTATCCAGATCGCGGGTATCCGGCCTGCCCGTCATCGCTGGGGCTGTACCTGGGCGGCTGCGCTGGCCACCCGTTCTGCGGCTGCTTCGGGTACTCGGTCACTTGGGCCCCTCTCGCTGCTCCGGTCCACATCGTTTATACCGGCGCTAGGTGACTACCCGGGGCACTCGCCGCGATTCACGTCACGTCACATCACGTCGCGTCACGACCCGGGCTGGGTGAGGGTTGTATTGTTCGCGGCGGCCGAGACGGTGATTCCCTGCGACGTGACGGAGACGCCCGTGACGCGCATCCCGGCCGGAAGCTTGGGGATAGGGAACGAATAGCTGCCGAACGAGGTGAGCAGTCCGCTCAGCGGACTTCCGCTGGGCTGTACCTGAATGCTGATCTGGTTTGGTGCCGTCTGCGACACCTTGGCCACCTCGGTGTCGATGGCTTGTCCGGCCACTTCGGCCGTGATCTTCACCTTGTCCGACCCGTCCGCGGACATCGAGATGCCGGTTCCGGTGCCGCCGCCGCCGGCGGCGGCCAGCGAGGAGAACGACACGAACAGGGTGCCGGTGATGTGATCGACCTTTCCGCCGTTGAACGAGGAGTTGAGGTGAACCCCGGTCATCTTGCCCTTGACGCTGGTGATGGTCACCGGCCCGGCCGGGACGTTGCTCGCGGAAATGTCGATGTCATGGATGTTGTGCGCGACCAGCTGGGTGAGGAACGGGAACCCTTCGATCGTCACAGACGGCTTGACCGGGAAGCCGTTCTTCACGAACTGGTTGGCGATTTCGTTCTCCGCGATCGCGTTGGCGACCCGATCTCCGATCGTCGCGAGGATCGCCAGGACGATGATGGCGAACAGGGCCATCACCGAGCGACGGACGCGATGGCGGCGCCGAGGTCGCCGGCCGCCCGGGTAGCCCTGGTAGTCCTGGCGCGAGCGCCGGCCGCCTCCCGGGCGTCCGCCCTGCGGCGGCGGCCCATAGGGCCCCTGAGAGCCGTAGGCCCCTTGGGATCCGTGGGGCCCCTGGGATCCGCTGGGCCCCTGGCTCCAGCCTGGCTCGGGTGAGTACTGTGGCGGCTGCTTCGGCCAGCTACCCTGCCCGGGATCTGGTGCCGCCTCGCCGACCTGGAACGACTGTTCCGGCCAGCCGGACGGCTGGTACCCGGGGTGCGGGGCCGTAGGAGGCTCGGCCTGGCCGCCGATACCAGGCTGGCCTGCCACGCCGCCAGGGTCGGTGTCCTGGGCGTCCTGGGCGTCCGGCCCAGCCGGCCCACCCTGGCCCTGCTGGGCCGGCGTGAAGGACGGCTGCGCCGGAGTAAAGGACGGCTGAGCGGACTGCCCGGCCCAGCTGCTCGGCTGAACCTGCGGCCGCACCCGCGTCGGCGCCGCCGCGCCCACGCCCGCCGCGCCAGCCACGCCGGGTCCGGCAGCGCCGCCCTCAGGCCAATCCGTCGCAGGTCCGGCCGCGTCGGCAGCCTCGGCTCCGCGCCCTTCGTCAGACTCCTGCTCGCCCGGTTCGGCCGACTCCTGCGACGCTGGACCGGCAGGCGTCGGCGGGCTCTTTGGCTGTGTTGGATCCACGCTCATCTTTCAGCCCCCAGGTCATGTCACTGCCGGCGCATTCAAGTATCGATTGATATCGACGACAAGGCTAAACGTCTCTCTCGCAGTTATAGTTCACCAGATTCCGGATTTCACGGCCGAGCCCTAGACTCGAGAGGGCCCGGGTGCGCGCACTAGCGCCGAGTCACCACCAAGAATACGAACTAAACGCAAGCGATCAGCACGGCGCGTCGAGCGGGAGGGAATCCGGGGTGGGAAATCAGGTGGCAGGGAAACCGCATGCCGCGCCACCCCTGCTGGTCCGGACTAGGCGCTCTGATCACCGCTTGGACAGCGGGGCCGAATACCGCATCGGCCGCGACCCTGCCGCCGACATCGTGCTGGAGGACTCACGGGTGTCCTGGCGGCACGCCGTCCTCAAAGTAGAAGGGCAGTCGTGGGTCCTCGAGGACCAGGACAGCACCAACGGAACTTGGGTAGGGGCGGAACGAACCAACCGCGTCAGCATCCGCGACAACTGCGTCGTGCGGCTCGGCAGCCCTGAAGACGGTCCCGTGCTGCGGTTCGAACCGCAACTTGCGCCGCGACCCGCGCCAGCCCCCGCTCCCATGCCAGCATCCGCCCCCGCGGCCAACCCCTCGCCGGCCCCCGCGGCCAGCCCCGCGCCAGCCCCCGCGGCCAAGCCCTCGCCGGCCCGGCCACGTCCGCAGCCAGCCGCCAGGCCACATCCCCAGCCGGCCGCCGAGGCCAGTGCGGCGGCCAGCATGGCGCACCTGCCGTCCGTCGACCGCCGTCCGACGGCACGCCTGCCTCTTCCCGCCAAGGTCATGCGCATCGGCCGCACCCCGGAGAACGACCTCGTCGTCTCCGACCTCGGCGTCTCAAGGGAGCACGCCGAGCTCCGCAAGTCACAGTCGGGCCGTTACGAGATCATCGACCTGGGCAGTCACAACGGCACCTTCGTCAACGGCTCGCGGGTCCAGCGGGCCGAACTAACCGAAGACGACATCATCAGCATCGGCCATGCCACCTTCCGCCTGACCGACGACGAGCTGAGAGAGTACGTCGATGAAGGCGATGTCTCCTTCGAGGCACGCGAACTGAAGGTCCGGGTGCAGGGCGGCAAGATCCTGCTTGACAACGTTAGCTTCCCTATCGAGGAGCGCTTTCTCGTCGGCGTGATCGGCCCGAGCGGTGCTGGCAAGTCCACGCTGCTCAACGCGCTGACCGGGATGCGCCCCGCCGACACGGGGACGGTCCTGTACGACAACCGTGACCTGTACAAGGATTACGCCGAACTGCGCCACCGGATCGGTCTGGTGCCGCAGAAGGACATCATGCACACCCAGCTCACCCCCCGCACGGCGCTTGGCTATGCGGCGGAATTGCGCTTCCCGAGCGACACGCGAAAGGCCGAGCGCACTAAGCGGGTGGACGAGGTCCTCGGTGAGCTCAGCCTCACCCACCGTGCCGACGTTCGTGCGGAGATCTTGTCTGGCGGTCAGCTGAAGCGGGTGAACGTGGCCCTCGAGCTGCTCACCAGGCCGAGCCTGCTGTTCCTCGACGAGCCGACGAGCGGCCTCGATCCGGGCCTGGACGCCCAGGTCATGGAGCAGATGCGCGACCTCGCCCACGACGGCCGGACGATCATCGTGGTCACGCACAGCGTGGAGAACCTGAACACCTGCGACCGGCTGCTCGTGCTGGTGCCCGGCGGCAAGATCGCCTACTACGGCCCGCCGCAGGATGGCCTCACGTACTTCGGGAAACCGCGCTGGGCGGATGTCTTCCGCGCGTTCGACGCCGAGCCGGACCGCGACTGGGCGGCGGAGTTCCGGCAGTCGAAGGAATTCACCCGGTACGTCACGAACCCGATGACCCCGCGCCCGCCGCACGCCCAGCTCCCAGCTGATCCGGGCGACCGGCAGCCGCCCGCGCTGCCCCCGCACCGTCGCGGCCGGGTGCGCCAGCTGTCCACGCTGGCCCGCCGGTACCTGCGGGTGATCGCCGCGGACCGGTTCTACCTCGGGTCGATCGTCGCGCTGCCTGTCATCTTGGGCGCGCTCGTGCGGCTGCTGGCGCCGGCACAGGGACTAGCGGGCGCGCCGGGGACCAACGCCGGTGCGCAGACGATGCTCATGGTGCTGATGATCATGGCCTGCCTCGCGGGCGTGGTGAACGCGGTCAGGGAGATCGTCAAGGAACGCTCGATCTACATCAGAGAACGCGCGGCCGGCCTGTCAGCGGGCGCCTACCTCGCCTCGAAGGTGCTGGTCCTTGGCGTGATCGCCGTGCTTCAGGCGGTGGTTATGACGGTGATCGGCGTGCTCGGTCACGCGCTGCCGCCAACCGGATCGTTCCTGACGCACGCCCCCCTCGCCGAGCTGATACTGGCCGTGGCGTTCCTGGAGTTGGCGTCCACCTGCCTGGGCCTGCTCGTGTCCACGATGGTGTCGAGCTCGGACAAGGCGATGCAGGCGATCGTCTTGGTCACCATGGTCCAGTTCGTGTTCTCCGGCGGCATCATCTCGCTGGCTGGCAAGCCCGGCCTCGAGCAGCTGGCCGCGATCGCCCCGGCCCGCTGGGGCATGGCGGCGCTCGCCTCCACCGTCCGGCTGAACGTGCTGAACCCGTCGATGGACGCGAAGCCCGACTCGACGTGGAACCACACCGGTGGTGCGTGGCTGCTCGACATGGGGCTGATGCTCGTCCTGTCGGCGGTCTTCCTGCTGCTCGCCTGGTGGAAGCTCAACCGCCTGTCCCCGGGCCGCCGAAAGTAATAAGGCGACCGTCGCGTCGTACTTCTCCTGCGTGCGGTTCAGGGAGTCAACAAACGGGGCGGCATCCGGCGACCAGTTCGGGACCACGCCATCGTCTTGGTCCGCCTACGGCTGCTGATCCCTCTAATCTGGGAACATGCTGGACATTCGCGATCTTGTAGTACACCGTGAAGGTCGCGATCTCCGCCAAGGCGGTCATTAGTCCCAAGGTGATCGTCAGCGCGGTGTTCGTCGCTTCGATGTTCATGAACATCATGGATTCGACTGTCGTCAATGTGGCGCTGCCGACGCTGAGCCGCTATTTCGCGGTGCCGGTGGCGTCCGTGAGCGGCGTGGTGACCGCCTACCTGGTGACGCTCGCGGTGGCGATGCCCGCCTCCGGATGGCTGGGGGACCGCTTCGGGGCCAGGCGCGTGATGCTCGGTTCGATCGGGTTGTTTACCGCCGCGTCCGCGATGTGCGGGCTCGCCACATCGTTGCCCGAGCTTGTCGCGTTCCGCGCGCTGCAGGGGTTTGGCGGCGGCTTGCTCGTGCCGGTGGGCATGGCGATGATGTTCCGCGCGTTCCCGCCGGCCGAGCGGATCCGGGCCAACCGGCTGATGATTGTGCCGATGCTGCTGGCGCCCGCGCTCGGCCCGGTGATCGGCGGGCTGCTCGTGGACGGGCTGTCCTGGCGGTGGATCTTTTACGTCAACCTCCCCGTTGGCGCCGCCGCGCTGACCTTCGGCGCGCTCTTCCTGCCTCATGGATCCGAACACCCCGCGGGACGCTTCGACCTGCCCGGCTTCCTGCTCGGCGGCTCGGGGTTCGCGCTGTTCATGTTCGCTCTCACGACAGGCGCCACTTACGGCTGGGGGTCGGCGCAGGTGCTGGCGACGGGGGTGCCCGGGGTGCTCCTTCTCGCGACCTTCGTGATCGTCGAGCTGCGGGTCGCCGAGCCGATGCTGCGGCTCCGGATCTACGCCAACCGGTTGTTCCGCACCACGAACCTGCAGCTGGCGTTCGCCGGCGCCGGGTTCACCGGCACGCTCTTCCTCGTCCCCCTGCTATTGCAAAACGGCCTGGGCTTCACAGCCTTGCATTCCGGCCTGTCGACCTTCCCCGAAGCGCTCGGCGGGATGACGGGCGTGCAGATCACCACCCGGCTGTACAAGAGGCTGGGGCCGCGACGGCTCATGATGGCCGGGATGACGGGCACCGTGTTGACCATCGGCGGCATGGGCTTCGCTGGATCCGCGAACGCCGCGTGGCTGATCCCGGTGCTGATGTTTTTCACGGGAGGCTCGTTCGGTTTCGCGATGTCTCCGTCACAGGCAGCCGCGCTGGCCACCGTGTCGCCCGCGCTCACCGGGCAAGCCTCGACGCTGTTGAACACGTTGCGACAAGCTGGGGCGGCGACGGGCGTGGCGCTGCTCGGCACCGTGCTGGGCGCGACCCGGCCGGGCCTGCTTGACCTGACCGGCTACCGGCTCGCGTTCTTCGCCGCGGCAGGCCTGATGATTGTCGGCGTGGCGTTCTCTTCGAGGGTGCGCGACGCCGACGCCGCGGCCACGATGGCCGATGACCCGGGCCGCCCAGGCGGTCCTGGCGGCTTCGCTGAACCGGTTCCTGAGGCAGCGTTATCTCGCCCGCCCACCCCTGCTGAGCCGGTACTCTGCCCGCGTGATGACTACCGACGGGTCCGCCCTCACCTTCGCGCTCGCGCGGGCCATGCTTAGCCGCTTCCCGTTGATCGACGGGCACAACGACCTGCCCTGGGAGATCCGCGAGCGGTTCGGCTCAGATCCGGCCGCGGTCGGCCTGAGCGGACGGGTTACCAGAATCCACACGGACATCCCGCGGCTGGTCGAAGGCGGTGTCGGCGGCCAGTTCTGGTCGGTCTACGTGCCCTCCAGGCTGGCCGGGGACGGGGCGGTGACGGCCGTTCTTGAGCAGATCGACATCGTGCACCGCATGGTCCGGCAGTACCCGTCCCGGTTCCAGCTCGCGCTGACCGCGGACGATGTCGACGAGGCGTTCGCGGCGGGCAAGATCGCGTCACTGCTCGGCGCCGAGGGCGGCCATTCGATCGGCGGCTCGCTCGGCGTGCTCCGTTCGCTGTACGCGTTGGGCGTACGGTACATGACGCTGACCCACAACTCCAGCGTCGGCTGGGCGTCCTCGGCCACCGACGACGTGGTGCCGGGCGGCCTGACCGACTTCGGCCGCGAGGTAGTGGCCGAGATGCAGCGCCTCGGCATGCTGGTCGACTTGTCACACGTTTCCCCGTCGACGATGCACGCCGCCCTGGACGCGTCGCGGGCGCCGGTGATCTTCTCGCACTCCTCGGCGCTCGCCCTCTGCGACAACCCGCGCAACGTGCCCGACGAGGTGCTGACCCGGCTGGCCGGGAACGGCGGCGTCTGCATGGTGACGTTCGTGCCGTTCTTCGTCTCCCAGGACTGCAACGATTGGTTCAAGGCCCTGCGCGCCGAGGCGGCGCGGCGCGGCCTTGACTCGGCTGACCTGCACGCGGTGTTCAGCGTCCTGCCCGAATGGGAAAAGTCGAACCCGATGCCAACCGCGACCCTCGCCCAGGTCGCCGACCACGCGGAGCACGTGCGTGCCGTCGCGGGCATCGAGCACGTCGGCATAGGCGGCGACTTCGACGGCACCCCGAACGTGTCCGTGGGGCTCGAGGACGTGTCGCGGTACCCGGCGCTGTTCAACGAACTGCTCCGCCGCGGCTGGTCAGAGGCCGACTGCAAGGCCCTGGCCGGTGGCAACGTGCTGCGGGTGCTCCGCGACGCGGAGTCGTTCGCGCGTTCGGCAGCCATAGACTGACGCGGCTACACTCGCACCCGATGACTAGGCCAGGCTCAGTGACCGACGGGATCTCGCCGCAACGTGGCGAGGTGTTCAGCTACGAGTCGTTTGCCACCGACGCCGAGCGCGGCCTGCTCACCTGCCGCTACCGGCTGGACGACCGCGAGTTCAGCGAGCGGGTCTCGCTGGCTCCCGGGCCGCGCTGGGACAGCCCGCAAGCGCAAGCTGCCGCCCGGCTGGTGTACCTACTGGCCGGCGTCTCGTATTACAAGACCGCCGCGCCCGCCGTGGTCGACCTCGCAGACACCGCGCTCACCCCGCTGGAACTCGGCTTCCTCCGCGAGTTCTACACCCACGGCCTGGCCGAGTTCGCCTACCGCAACGCCCTGGACCTGAGCAGCGTGCGCTTCGAGGCCCGGCTCGCCGCCGAAGTGAGCGCCACAGTCGCTCACCAGCCGGATGAGGCCGCCGCCCCGCGCGCTCTGGTGCCGTTCGGCGGCGGGATCGACTCGATCGTGACCGTGGAACGGATCAGGCGCCGCGCGGACGTCGCGCTGTTCGTGGCCAGCCGGCCGGGGGACAGGTTCGAGGCGATCGAGCGGCCGGCCGCGGTTTCCGGACTGCCGGTCATCCACGCGGGGCGCGAGATCGACCCGCAACTGCTGCGCTCGGCGGAGTTTGGCTTCCTCAACGGGCATGTGCCGGTGACCGGAATCCTGTCCGCGATCGGGATCCTGGCCGCCGTGCTGAACGACCGGGACGCCGTGATTATGTCCAACGAGTGGTCGGCCTCGGTGCCAACGCTGGTGCACAACGGCCGCCCCGTCAACCATCAGTACTCCAAGAGCGACTCGTTCGAAGCGGCGTTCCGCGGCGTCCTCGCGGCACAGTCCGCCGGCCTGCCCCGGTATTTCTCCGCGCTGCGGGACCGAACCGAATTGTGGATCGCCGAGGAGTTCGCGACCCTGACGCAGTACCACGCGACGTTCCGTAGCTGCAACCGCGCGTTCCAGCTAGACACGACGCGGCGACTTGGCCACTGGTGCGGACAGTGCGACAAGTGCTGCTTCATCGACCTGATCCTGGCCCCGTTTATGTCTGCCGACGCCCTGCGCGCGGTGTTCGCCGCGGACGGCGGCGGCGCGGAACCGATCAGCGACCCCGCGCTCGCGCCGAAGTTCCGCACGCTGCTCGGTTCGGGAACCAAGCCGTTCGAATGCGTTGGCGAGGTCAACGAATGCCGCGCGGCGGTGCTGCTCGCCGCGCGCCGCCAGGATCGCGCCGGCTGCGCGCTGCTCCAGGAGCTGGCCGCCGAGATCGCGGGCCGGCCCGACGCGCCGACCGACGCCGAGGTGGCCGAGATGCGGCGTCCAGTGGGGGGAAACTTCGTCCCCGCCGCGTACGCTTTCTGCTCATGACCGCTGAGCGGCCGAAGCTGGCCTGGGCCGACCTGCGCGGCGCCCGCGTCGGCATCTGGGGATTCGGCCGCGAGGGCAGCGCTAACCTGCGCAAGCTGCGGTCGATGGGCGTCGAGCCGGTGCTGGTGGACGACGCTCCGGCGGCAGGGGACGAGCCGGTGCTCGCGACCGGGGACGGTGGTCTAGACGCGCTGCTGCGCTGCGACGTCGTGGTGAAGACCCCGGGGATCAGCAGGTACCGGCCGGAGGCGGAACGACTGCGGGCGGCCGGGGTGGTGCTCGTCGGCGGTCTCGGCCTGTGGCTGCAAGAGGCGGACAGGGACCGGGTCGTTCTGGTCACCGGCACCAAGGGTAAGAGCACCACGTCCTCGGTTCTCGGCCACCTGATCACGGG
The DNA here is from genome assembly GCA_035571275.1 of Trebonia sp. Lineage (GTDB taxonomy): Bacteria > Actinomycetota > Actinomycetes > Streptosporangiales > Streptosporangiaceae > Trebonia. The sequence continues at coordinate 49,063 of DATMKQ010000105.1, read as the reverse complement.
CCTCGGCCGCCGCGCGATGGTCGGCGGCAACATCGGCGCACTGCCCTACGACCCCGATGAGGCCGCTGGCTCTGCTGGCTCCGGGGGGGACGACCCCCCCGCACCCCCCCGAACTGACTACGACTTCTGGGTGATCGAGGTTTCCAGCTATCAGGCGACCGATCTCGCGTCATCGCCGCCGGTGACGGCGGTCACCTCACTGCACCCCGACCACCTGCCCTGGCACGGCGACGTCGAGCGGTACTACCGCGACAAACTGTCCGCCTGTTCCCAGCCTGGCGCCGAACTCACCGTCGCCAACGGCGACAGCGACCTGATCCGCGAAAGAGCCGCCCTGCTGGCCCCTCGCGTCGCGTGGGTCAGCGAGTCCGACGAGCCGGGCGCGACGTGGATGGACGAACTTGGCCTGCCGGGCAGGCACAACCGCAGGAACGCGCTCATCGCCCGGCGCTGCCTGCTCGCCCTCGGCGTCCCTGGCGCCGACGACGCCGCGGCGCTGCGCGCCGCGGCCTCCGGCTACGTCAGGCTGCCCAGTCGGCTGACGACCATCGGCGTCGTGGACGGCGTCAGCTTCGTCGATGACAGCCTTTCCACCAACGTGCTCCCGACGCTCGCCGCGCTCGACGCCTTCCCGGGCCGCCGGATCGCGGTGATAGTCGGCGGCCAGGACCGCGGCATCGACTATGCCCCGCTGGCCGCAGGCGTCCTCGCCCGCCACGCCCTCACCCTCGTGCTGACCCTGCCCGACAGTGGCCCACGGATCAGCGCCGCGTTCAGTTCTCTCGCCCCTCCCGCCCATCCCGCCGACGTGCGCGACTGCCCAGACCTGGACGCTGCCGTCGCGGCGGGGTTCGCCTGGGCGCGCCCGGACGGCATAGTGCTTCTTTCCCCGGCCGCGCCGAGCTTCGGCCATTTCCGCGACTACCGCGACCGCGCCGAGGCCTTCGCCCGCGCGATGCGCGGTTGCGCCCCGGCGTAATCCCCCGCCGCGCCGCCCGCACCGGCCATTCATCTTGCTGAAGTGACCCGCGCGCGGGGTGCGGGCTACGGGTCCTCGACGGTTATGCCTAGGTGGTGGGCCAGGAGTGGGGCCAGGGTCATGAGTTGCAGGGTGTCGATGCGGACGCCGCGCAGCGAGTCGAAGCCAGCCCTAATGCCCGCGTCACCGGTCCCGGCCGCGCCGAGCCTGGCGCCGCGCAGGTCCACGTCCGTGCAGGAAACCTTGGTGAAGTCGGTCCCGCTCAGCGTGCAGCCGGGGAACCGGACGCGGGTCAGCTTCGCGCTGCCGAAGTCGACGTCTCGCAGTACGCAGTCCTCGAAGAGCACGTCGGTCAGCCTGCAGTCCCGGAAGTTGACCGAGTCCAGTTTGCAGTCGCGGAACGTGACCCGCCTGGTGGTAAGCGCGAACGCCTGCACGCCCGCGACCACGCACCCGTTGAACCAGACGTTCGTCAGCGACGACTCCGCCAGGTCGAAGGCCACCAGCCGGCTCTCGCCGAACCACACATCGGAAAGCCGTGCCCGGCGCATCCGCCCGCCGTCGAAGGTCACCCCGGTGAAGCCGGATTCCGTGATCCTGGACCCGCCCGCGGTCGCGTCGGCGAACGTCGAGCTTTCGAACCGGATCCTGTCGTAGTCTCCCTCTGCCTCCAACGCGTCTTCGAACGGCCGCAGGTTCGATGCGAACGCCAGGTCCGCGAGATTGCGAGGTGACTTCATACTTGGTTTCCTAAACTAATGGGCATGGCAGAGTCAACTGACTTCAACGGCAAGATCATCGCTGAGTTTAGGGCTAACGGCGGCAAGGTAGGCGGTCCCTTCGCCGGCGCGGACATGCTGCTCCTGCACCATACCGGGGCGCGCAGCGGCACGCAGCGCGTCGCCCCGCTCGCCTACCAGCGGGTGGGAGATAGCTTCGCGGTCTTCGCGTCGAAGGCGGGCGCACCGGAGAACCCGGCCTGGTACCACAACCTGATCGCCTATCCGGACACGTCCATCGAGGTCGGAACCCGAACTCTTCCCGTCAGGGCGCGCGTGGCCGAGCCAGCGGAAGGGGACGTGATCTGGGATCGGCAGAAGCAGCGTGCCCCCCATTTCGCGCAATATGAGAAGAAGGCGGCGCCGCGCAAGATTCCCGTAATCGTTCTCGATCCAGTTAAATAATCTCATTAGCGGATCTAGCGCAGCTCCGTAACGCTCCATCGATGTAGCGGGAGGTCGTCCATGGCGCCAGCCGACCCAGAGGTTCGAACCAGTGCCGGGCGGATCCGGGGGCGCGTGGAGAACGGGGTGGCCGTCTTTCGCGGCATTCCATTCGCGGAGCCGCCGGTCGGCGCGCTCAGGTTCGGCGCCCCGGAGCCCGCTCACCCGTGGGACGGCGTCCGCGACGCGGTGGCGTATGGGCCCGCGGCGCCGCAGGCGGCCTTTCCCGGCGCACCGTCGGCCCCGTCGGAGCACACGCAAAGCAGCGAATGGCTCACCCTGAACGTCTGGACGCCCGACCTGGGCGCGAAGGCGCTGCCCGTCATGGTCTGGATCCACGGCGGCGCCTACCTGTTCGGGTCGTCCGCCGATCCGGGCACCGACGGCGGCAGGTTCGCCGCCGCGGGCGCGGTCCTGGTGTCCTGCAACTATCGGCTGGGCGTGGAGGGGTTCGCGCAGATCGCCGGGGCGCCCGCTAACCGTGGCCTGCTTGACCTGGTGGCCGCGCTGCGCTGGGTGACGGACAACGTCGCCGCCTTCGGCGGCGACCCGGCGAACGTGACCGTGTTCGGTGAGTCGGCGGGAGCGGGCGTGATCTCGGCGCTGCTCGCCATGCCCAAGGCCCGCGGCCTGTTCCGGCGGGCGATAGCGCAGAGCGTTCCTGGGACGGTCTTCACCACCGAACTCGCCTCGGACATCACCCGTGCGATCGCCGACGAGGCGGGAGTCCCCGCGACCCGCGAGGCGCTTAGCGCGATCGCGCCGATACGGCTTGTCGGCGCGTCGATGGCCATCACCGGCCATATGAGGAAGTTTGCGCGGTGGGGAGCGGTCAGGCTCACCGACACGCCGTTCTCTCCGGTCGTCGACGGTGAGGTGCTACCGCGGGCGCCCTGGCGGGCGCTGCTGTCCGGCGCCGCACGCGAGGTCGAACTCCTCACCGGGCACAATCGGGATGAGTACCAGCTGTTCATCGCGATGTCCGGGCGGCTTGGCAAGATAACCGACGAGGACACGGCGACGGTGCTGGCGAGCTTCGCGCCGGCCCAGGACGGTGCCGCCCGGTACCGGAAGTCATATCCGCACGCCGATGCGGAGCGACTGTACGAGCTTGTCTTCTCCGACTGGCTGTTCCGGATGCCGACCCTGCACTTGGCGCAGGCGCACGCCGCCTCTGGCGGGAAGACGTTCCTTTACGAACTCACCGCCGAGGCGCCCAGCGCCCCGGACGTGTTCCGCGCGTGCCACGCGCTGGACGTACCGATGCTGTTCGGCGTGTGGGGCCAGGGAATCGGCGCGCTGCTCACCGGCGAGCAGCCCCCCGCGGAATTCGCGGCGGTCGGCGAGCTGATGCGAAGTGAGTGGCTGCGATTCGCCGCGTACGGCGACCCGGGCTGGCCGGTCTACGGCACGGAACGTCGTATCACGAGGGTCTACGACCTGCAGCCCGACGTCAGACCGTACCCGGAGGAGGTCTCCATGCACCTGTGGGAGCGCCACCAGTTCGACGCCCTGGGACTGTCGACCTGACGTTCAGGTTGCCGGTTCGGCCCTCAGTGAGCTAAACATGAACCGACGCTCATGTTTAGCTCACTGAGGAGGACCCTTGCTGCTCGCGCAGGAGCGCCAGGAACTGGCGGAGGCCGGCCGACGGCTCGCGGCTCGCGGACTGGTCATTGGCACCAGCGGCAATCTTTCCGTGCGGGTCGGCGACCTGGTAGTGATCACGCCGACTGGAGGCGTGATTAGCGACCTGACCGCTGACCAGATGACGGTGATCGGGCTGGATGGCGCGGTGGCGGACGGCGACCTGGCACCGACCAGCGAGGTGCCGCTCCATCTCGCCATCTACCGGTCCACGTTCGCGGCCGCCGTCGCCCACACGCACGCGACCACCACGACGGCGATCGGGCTGGTCGCGGACGAGATCCCGCTGATCCACTACGCGATGCTGAACCTGGGTGGCGCGGTGCGTGTCGCACCGTACGCCTGCTATGGGACAGAAGAGCTCGCTAGCCACGTGGTGAAGGCCCTGGAGTTCAAGCAGGCGGCGCTGATGCGCAATCACGGCTCGATCGCGATCGGGTCGAGCCTGGCCAAGGCCACCGACAACCTGGAGCTGCTCGAATGGGCCGCCCACACCTACCACCAGGCGCTGCTCGCCTCGGCCGTGACCGGCCGGGCCCCGCGTGAGCTCACCCAGCAGGAACAGGAAGAAGTGATCACGGCCGCGCTCTCGTCCGGCTACGGCACGACCAAGAAGCTTGATAACAGCAAGTGACTGACGGCAGCAAGTGACTGACGGCAGCAAGTACTGACGGCGGCAAGTGACTGACGGCAGCAAGTAACTGACGACAGCAAGTAACCGACGACAGCAAGTAACTGACGGCAGCAAGTAACTGACGACAGAAGGCCCGCATCGATGACCAGCCGCTACGGCATCACCCAGTACCCCGACGTGCCCGCGATCCAGGCTCAGCTCAAGGAGCTGATCAGCACTCCGGTCAGGACCCTGACGAAAGAGCAGCTCGAGGCTTATCACGCCTGGTACGCCGAGCACACGTCGGCCTCACGCGCCGCCGCCGCCGAGGCCGAGGCCGTCATCCCCGGTGGCGTCCAGCACAACCTCGCGCTGAACGATCCCTGGCCGCTGGACATCGTCGAGGCCGGCGGCCCCTACCTGCACGACGCCGACGGCAACAGGTACGTCGACTTCCTGCAGGCCGGCGGTCCTACGGTGCTCGGTTCCAACTACGAGCCCGTCAGGGAGAAGGTCATCGAGCTGCTCGCTAGCTGCGGCCCGGTGACCGGCATGCTGCACTCCAGCGAGATCGCCCTGGCCAGGCTCATTCACGACTTCATGCCGAACGTGCACAAGTTCCGCATGCTGGGCTCTGGCACCGAGGCCGTCATGGCAGCGATCCGCGCGGCCCGCGCCTTTACCGGCAAGCAGAACATCATCAAGATTGGCGGCGCCTACCACGGCTGGAGCGACCAGGTCGTCTACGGTCTGCGGATCCCGGGCACCGGGAGCCTTGAGGCGGCCGGCATCCCCCAAGGAGCGCTGGCTGGCACGGCCGAGACCCTGCCTAACGACCTGGAGATGCTGCGGGCGAAGCTGGCGGCCAACGCCGAGGACGGCGGCACCGCCGCGGTCATCCTCGAACCGGTAGGACCCGAGTCCGGCAGTTACCCCGTCCCCAGGGACTTCAACGCCGCTGTCCGCGAGATGTGCGACGAGTTCGGCACGCTGCTCGTTTTCGACGAAGTCGTCACGGGTTTCCGGCTCGGCATGGGCGGCGCCCAGGGGTATTACAACGTCACGCCCGACCTGACCGTGTTCGGCAAGTGCGTGGCGGGCGGGTATCCCGGCGCCGGCGGTGTCGGTGGCGGCGAGCAGGTCATGGCGGTCTTCGCGGGCGGGCTCACCGCGGCGGGGCAGCGGGTGCTCACCGGCGGCACCCTGTCCGCCAACCCGCTGTCGTGCACCGCCGGCTATCACACGCTGCTGGAGATGGACCGGATGGACGCGCCCGTCAAGGCCGGCCGGGCCGGCGACCGGCTACGCGACGGCCTCGCCAGGCTGATCCGCAGGTACGACCTGCCTTATGTCACCTACAACTTCGGCTCGATCGTCCACCTGCACACCTCCGGCGTTCTGCACCTGAGCCTCAGCGACCCTGAGTTCTTCAACGAGCTAGGGCCGCGCCTGGACATGCTCGGCCAGATGTCGATGGCGTTCGCCGCGGAAGGGGTCATCACGCTGGCAGGTTCGAGGATGTACACCTCGATGGCGGACACGGACGAGGTGATAGACGACGCGCTCGCCAGCTTCGAGCGGGTCTTTGAGAAGATCCCGCCCGCATGACGAGCGCTCCCGGGACAACGCGGGCCGCGCCCGAGCGGCTCGTGATCGGGGTCGACCTGGGCACCGGAGGCCCTAAGGTCGCGCTGGCCACTGCCAGGGGCGACCTGATCGCCCTCGAAAGCGCCAGCGTGACCACCAGGATCCTGCCCGGCGGCGGCGCCGAACAAGATCCTGACGACTGGTGGCAGGCCATCACCGGCTGCGTCCGCAAGCTGCTCGCCGCCCACCCAAACGCGAAAGACGACGTCACCGCGATCTGCTTTTCCAGCCAGTGGGGCGGCACCGTGCCCGTCGACGAGCATGGATGCCCCACGCACCCGGCGCTGATCTGGATGGACGCTCGCGGCGCGCGGTACGCGCAGGCGGTGACCGGCGGCTGGCCCGCCCTCCCCGGGAGCGGGTACAGCCCGCGCAAGCTGCGCGCCTGGGTCGCCAAGACCGGAGGCGCGCCCACCCGCACCGGCCAGGACCCGGTCGGCCAGACGCTGTGGCTGGCCCGCCAGCGGCCGCAGGCGTACCAGCAGGCGCGGTACCTGCTCGACATCCCCGAGTACCTGACGATGCGGGCCAGCGGCCGCGCGGTGACCGCCGCGGACACGTCCGTGCTGCGCTGGTGCACCGACAACCGCGACCCGCGGCGCGTCCGCTGGGACGCCTCGCTGGCCGCCACCGCCCAGCTCGACCTGGCCAAGCTGCCGGAGATCGTCAGCCCGGCGACCGTCGCCGGCAACCTGACCAGCCAGGCCGCCCAGGACCTGGGCCTGAACACGACCACCCAGGTGATAACCGGCACCGGCGACACGACCGCGGCGGCACTCGGCGCGGGCGCCACGGGCGACCACGTCCCGCATCTCTACATCGGCACGAGCGCGTGGCTGACCTGCCATGTGCCGAACAAGAAGACGGACGTGTTCCGCAACATCGCGTCCATGCCGTCCGTGGTGCCCGGCCGGTACTGGGTCGCCACCATCCAGAACGTGGCGGGCAAGGCGGTCGACTGGCTGATCGACAACGTGCTCGATCAGCATGGCCCGGCCCGCTCGGCGCAGGCGCTGGCCGAGTTGAACGCGCTGGCCGCCAAGGCCCCGCCGGGCAGCGGGGGCGTGATCTTCACGCCGTGGCTGAACGGCGAGCGCACCCCCGTGGACGACGTGACCCTGCGCGGCGGGTGGCTCAACCTGTCCCTGCAGACTCGTCGCGAAGACCTGGCCCGCGCGGTCTTCGAGGGCATCGCGTACAACACCCGCTGGATGCTCGACGCCGTCGAGCACTTCACCGGCAAGACGGGACCCGAGGGGCTCGGCCCGATCAGGTTCATCGGCGGCGGGGCGACCTCGCGGCTGTGGTGCCAGACATTGGCCGACATCCTGCGCCGGCCCATCTGCCAGGTCGCGCAGCCGTCAGCGGCCAACGCGCGCGGCGCGGCATTGCTCGCGAGCATCGCGATCGGTGCGGTGACCTGGGCCGAGATCCCGGACCTTGTCCAGATCTGCGAGCGGTTCGCGCCTGACGACGCAAACCAGCATGCCTACGAGAAAGGCTACGCGGCGTTTCGCGACTGCTACCGCAAGAACCGCGCGATCTACGCCCGGCTCAACGGCGGTCCGGCCGCCTGACTGAGAAACAACTACCGCAGGCTGGCCAGGTATATCCGCAGCAGGTTTTTCAGCTCGGCGAGCACCGCGTCATCCCCGTCGGGCGACAGCGAGAACGCGTACTGCAACAGCGCGTCGGCCGTGCGCACCGCGACCCGCACGGCCAGTTCGAGCCGCGGCCCGTCGGTCACCCCGGCGTACGCGGCAAGCACCTGCTGCACGCCGGCCGCGATCACCTGGTTATTGGCCTCGTCGGCGCGCGCGAGTTCGGGGGACAGGTGCCGCCCGGACCACAGTGCCACGTAGCCGGGATGTGACCGGTAGAGGGCCACGAACGAGTCGACGATCCGCCCGACAGGATCCGACCAGTCCCCGCTCGCGGCCGAATTCACCAGCGCGTCCGCCAGCGCGTCGAACTCGTCGATGTACGCGCGGGCCACCGCGTCGACGACCGACCCCTTGTCGGGGAAGAACTGGTAGAGGGTGCCGACCGACACCCCGGCGCGTTCGGCGATCCGGCGGATCGTGAGCGCCTCGACACCTTCGGTCGCCAGGATCGCGTCGGCGGCCGCGAGGATCTGCGCCAGCCGGGCCCGGGACCGTGCCTGGCGAGGCTCCCGGCGAAGCCGGCCCGCTGGTGACGGTGAGACCGTTGACACGTTATGTACCCTACCGGTCCCTGGCCCTAGCAAAGCTCGCCCAGCAGTCCGGTAACCACCTCCCTGGGCAGCCCGTGCGTGTCCCGGAGAAACTCGTAGTCCTTTTCGGTCAGCCTGCCCGACGGGTACAACCGTCGCAGCAGCGACCGGCCCCGGGTAACCAGCTCGCGGTACTTGCGTTCCTCCGCCGCCAGAATTTCGCTCACGAGAGAGGGCGCAATGATTTGACCGAACGGCTTTGCTGTGTGCCGCACCAGGTCTGGCGGCAGCTCCGCGAGGCTCAGCGAGCTACCGTCGTGCCACAGCACCGTCAGCGCCCGGCGCAGAAGCCTCCTGAGCACGTATCCGCGGCCGGTGTTCGACGGCCGCACGCCATCGCCGATGACCACGATCGCTGACCGTAGATGATCGGCCAGTATCCGCGAAGGCAGCCCCGAGGACAGCCCCGAGGACAGCCCCGAGGACAGCACGGACATCCATGGCGCGAACAAGTCGGTCTCGTACACCGACCCCACGTGCTGCGACACCAAAAGCAGCCGCTCAAGTCCCATTCCGGTATCGACGCTCGGCTGTCGCAGCGGAGTCAGGCTGCCGTCCGGATGCCGCTCATATCGCATCGTGACGTGGTTCCACAGCTCCAGCCAGCGGTCATCGGTGCTGGGGCGCCCCGCGGGAGGCCCGTCCCCGGTCCAGACGTGGATCTCCGAGTCGGGTCCGCACGGGCCGGTCGGCCCGTTCGACCACCAGTTGTCCTCCGGGCCGAGCCGCTCGACCGGGATCCCAAGCGAGCGCCAGGTCTCTTCCGCCACGATGTCCGGTCCCACGTCCCCGTCCCCGCCGAACACGGTCGCGTACAGCAGTTCCCGCCGGAGCCCGAAGCGGTCGCACAGCAGCTCAAGCCCCCACCGCTGGCTCTGCGGCCCGTCGTAGTCGCCAAGCGACCACGAGCCAAGCATCTGGAACACCGTCAGGTGCCAGGGGTCGCCAACCTCCTCAAGGTCGGTGGTCCGCAGGCACCGTTGCACCCCGGCTAGCCGCCGGCCCAGCGGATGCGGCTGGCCCGCCAGGTACGGGGTCAGCGGGTGCATGCCCGCCGAAGTGAACAGCACCGGGTCGCCCGGCGGAGGTAGCAGCGAACCGCTCGGGATCGCCCGATGCCCGCGCTCGGTGAAGAATTCGGTGAAGGTGGAGATGGTTTCTTCGGTATTCATGACAGCCACGCCTCTTTCAGACAACGCCGAGAACAGGCGAGCGCAACCGCGAGAAACACATACGCTGGCGAGCCGTTCCCGGTCGCCAGCAGGTTGATTAGATCAGGCCGAAGCGACCGGCGAGTGAGTAGCTCGCGCGGCCGCGACAAGAATGCGTCGGCAACTGACCTTCATGCCAGCGACTGTATCCACGACACACCCGAACGGCGCAACCCATTTAGGCGCCCGCGGCCAGTCGGCGCAGCGCGCCGCGCACCACGTCAGGGTCACTGGTCTGCCAGAACGGCGGCAGCGACGCGCGCAGGAAGTCCCCGTACCGCTTGGTGACCAGCCGCGGGTCGAGCACGGCGACCACCCCGCGGTCGTCCATCGTCCGCAGCAGCCGCCCGGCGCCCTGAGCGAGGCGCAGCGCGGCGTGCGCGGCGGACACTTCCATGAACCCGTTCCCGCCGCGGGCCTCTACCGCCCGCGTGCGCGCGGACGACAGCGGGTCGTCCGGGCGCGGGAACGGAATGCGGTCGATCGCCACCAGCCGCAGCGACGGCCCTGGCACGTCCACGCCCTGCCACAGCGACAGGGTGCCGAACAGGCAGGTTGGCTCGTCTTCCGCGAACTCGCGCACGAGCTGCCCGGTCGCGTCGTCCCCCTGGCACAGCAGCGGGACCCGCAGCACGGGCCGCAGATGGTCGGCGGCCTGGCGCGCCGCCCGCATCGAGGAGAACAACCCGAGTGTCCGTCCGCCCGCCGCCTCGATCAGCTCCTGGAGCTCCGTCAGGTACGAAGGGTCGAGCCCGTCCCGCCCTGGCGGGGGCAGGTGCCTCGCCACGTACAGGATGCCGCTGCGCCCGTGCGCGAACGGCGAGCCGACGTCGAGGCCGGTCCACTCGCTGCCAACAGAACCGGGGTCGAGACCCCACTGCCTGGCGAGAGGCTCAAACGACCCGCCGAGGGTCAGCGTCGCCGAGGTGAGCACCACGGTTCGTTCAGAAAAAAGGGATGTCGCCAGCACCTCACCGACCTCGAGCGGCGCTACGTACAGGCTGGTGGGACGCGACGTGTCCATGAGATCGTCCGGCCGGTCCAGCCAGACAACCTCCTCGCGCTCCTCGACCGGCAGCTCGAAGGCGGTGACCATCCGGTCGGCGCATGCCTCGATGTCCTCGAGGGCGACCTGTGCCGTCTGCGCGGCGCCCGCGACGGCGGAGTCGCCCTCGTCCGCCCGCACCGCGAGCCGCAGCGCCGCCGCGCACGCGGCGGCCGCGTCTCGCAGCGCGGTCAGCGACGCGCCCAGGGCGGGGTCGAGCCGGTCCATCCGGCCTGCGGGCGCGGTCAGCAGCAGCGGCCCGAGCGCCATGCCCGCCTCGGACAGCCTGGCCGTCTCCGTCTCCCCGGCGAGACGCCCGCAGCGCCGCACCGCCGCTTCCACGGTCGCCGCGGACAGTTCGCCTGTCGCCACCGACGTCACGCGGTCGACCAGGTCGTGCGCCTCGTCGACGATCACCACGCGGTGTTCTGGCAGGATCCCGCCGTCGCCGAGGGCGTCGATCGCGAGCAGCGCGTGGTTGGTGACGACGACGTCCGCGTCCCCGGCTATCTTCCGCGCCCGCTCACTGAAGCACTCCACCCCGAACGGGCAGCGATGAGCGCCCAGGCACTCCCGCGCCGACACCGACACCTGACGCCACGCCTGGTCGGGCACGCCCGGCACGAGCTCGTCACGGTCCCCGCTTGTGGTGCTCGCCGCCCACTGGTGCAGCCGCTTCACGTTCGCGCCGAGCGCGCTCGACGGTTCGTACGAGGCTGGCTGGAACAGAGCGTCCCGTGGGTCGTCCGGCGCTTCGTTGCGCAGCTTGTTCAGGCACAGGTAGTTGGCCCGCCCCTTGAGTATCGCGAACACCGGGGTGCGGCCCAGCGGGCCGCGCAGCGCGTCGGCCAGCCGCGGCAGGTCGCGCTCGACAAGCTGGCGCTGGAGCGCGATGGTGGCCGTGGACACGACGACGGGTCCGCGCCGGTCGGTGGCCAGGCGCAGCGCGGGCACCAGGTAGGCGAGCGACTTGCCGGTGCCCGTTCCCGCCTGGACCGCCAGGTGCTCTCCGTCGGTCATCGCCTGCCAGACAGCTTCCGCCATGCGTGCCTGCCCTGGCCGTTCCGAGCCGCCTATCGCGGATACGGCCGTCGCGAGGAGCTCAGCGATCTTCTGGTCACCGGGGGAGCTGTCGGTCACGAGCGAGACGCTACCCTATGCAGGTGCCGATTTATGCACTCGACGACGACGCGCCGGACATCGATGAGCTCGCCTACGTGGCCCCCGATGCTGTTGTCATCGGGCGTGTGAAGATAGGGCCGGAGGCGTCGGTGTGGCCCGGTGCGGTGCTGCGCGGCGACCACGGGACGATCATCGTGGGCGCGCGGACGTCGGTGCAGGACGGCACGGTCGTGCACTGCACGGCTCGGCATCCGACAGTGATCGGCGCGGACTGCGTGGTCGGGCACAACGCGCACCTGGAGGGGTGCGTGGTGGAGGATGGCTGCCTGATCGGCTCGGGCTCGGTGACGCTTAACCGCGCGGTCGTGGGCGCGGGCTCGATCGTCGCCGCGGCCGCGCTGGTGCCGGAGGGCTTCGAAGTGCCGCCGGGCTCGCTCGTCGCAGGCGTGCCCGCGACGATCAAGCGCAGCGGTGTCGACGCCGCCTGGACGCAGCGCGCGGTCAGGCACTACATCGAGACGGCCCGCTATCACCGCAAGGCCCTGCGGCGCCTCAGCTAAGGCGCCAGTCGCCCGAGGTGATTACACCGGTCATTAATACCCGCTCGCTGGTGGTCGCGGGCGGCTGTTCGGCACCGTCGGGCGTGAGCAGCCGCTGGAGCACCACCACCTCGGCGGAGTCGAGCTCGTCGGTGATGGCCATCCGGCGGTTGCGGTGCCGCGCCAGGTCGAGGTCGTGCTGGGTCTTCAGGAGCTGTTCGCGCAGCCGCATGTTCTCGGCGGACAGCGTGCCTTGCCTGGTCCACGCGGTGGCGAGTTCCCGCTCCAGCCCGGCGACCGCCTGCTCGAGCTCGCTCGGGGTCGCCGCGAGCCTCCGGATGACCTGGATGAGCAGCCGGCGGGCGAGCTCGTCGTAGTCAAGTCCGCCGGCGGTGACGGTCATCGCGGCGTCGGCGGTGGTCGCCGCGATGGCGGCCGCCGTGACCGCGTCCTGATGGACCCCGGCATCGGTGCCCGCGCCCGCGAGCCGCGCGGCCGCCTTGGCGGCCAGCGTGATGCGATATGTCCGCTTGCCTCGTACTTCCCGCGAGATCAGGCCGTCGCGTTCCATGCCCGATAGCAGCTGGGCGAACGCGACACTGGAACCGGGGTAGGCGACCGCCTCGGCGAGCCTGGTGCTCGCCATTCCCGTGGTGTCCGCGATCTCGGCGACCGCCGCCAGATGATTGATGATCCGATCCCGTGTGCCGACGGCGCGCCGTCGGACAGCTGTTCGTTTGGTTCCGGCGCGCGCGGTTCTAGACCCTGCCATTGGCTCCCCCACCTAGGCTCTCTCTAGCCGTAGCCAGGCCTACGCTTTGTAAACCATGCCTACGCTATGCAATCAGCTCGCTGGCTGGTACTCCCTCATGATAGTACCGCCTGACCTGGGCAGACCCATCGGTGTATCAACGCGCGAAACAGGCCGCCAGCGTAGTCGTCGCGCGCCGGAACGTTATCATTTCGAGCCCTTGATGATAGGCGCGACGGGTAGTAGCAGCATGGCGAGCTCTGGCGGCCCCTCTCGCGCCTGTCCGCCGGGTGGCCCGGGCCCGGCTACCATAACCTCAAGGGCGTACGTTACCGCCGGGACCGCGACAATGGCGCGACCGCGTACGAGGCAACCGACCGACGATTACCAGGGGCAGCAGCGACCATGTGTTCAGGTCTGGCTGATGGCAGCGCCCGCCTGGCGGCGGGCTAGGGCGCCGTGGACATCGACATCGACATCAGCCTCGACTACGGCGTTACCCTGCTCGCAGCGCTGCTCATCGGGACCGGGTTCGTCCTGCAGCAGTACGCGGCGCAGCGCGAGCCCGACTCGATTTTCCTGAGCTGGCGGCTGCTTGCCGCCCTGATCCGCAAGCCGCGGTGGCTTACCGGGATCGGCTGCATGATCGGTGGCCAGGTACTCGCGGCGTGGTCGATCGGGCACCTGGAGCTTTCGTTCGTCGAGCCGCTACTGGCGACGAACCTGATCTTCGCGCTGATACTCGCGGTTCCGCTGTCCAAGGCGTCGCTCAAGGTCTGGGAGGTGCTCGGGGCGGCCGTGCTGTGCACCGGGGTGACGCTGCTGTCGGTGCAGAGGTCGGTGAAGCCGGTCGGCGAGTCGTTCGGCTCCGTGTCGCACTGGCCGGCCGCCGCCGCGATCGCCGTGATCGCGTTCGCCGCGGTGCAGATCGGCCGCAGCCGGTCGAGCCGGACGCGCGCGATGCTCACCGGAGTAGCCGCCGGATTGGTGTTCGGCATCCAGGACGCGCTGACCAGGCAGACCCTTGAGATCCTGCAGTCCAGCGGGATCAGCGCGCTGTTCGCCGACTGGGCGCCGTACGCGCTGGTCGGCGCGGGCGCGATCGGCATCTGGCTGATGCAGAGCGCGTTCAGCGCCGGGCCGCTGCAATTCTCGCTGCCCGCCATCTCCGCGGGGGAGCCGCTGGTCGGCATCCTGCTCGGCGTGCTGGTGTTCGGCGACCGGATCCAGCTCACGCCCGGCCTGCTGGCCATCCAGGCCGGCGGCATCGCCGCGCTGATCGCGGGCGTGGTCATGGTGGGGCGCGCCCCGGCGCTGTCTCAGCTGCGCACCTGGACGGAAACCGGCATCTCGCACATCCCGCTGCGCGACTTGCCCGGCATCCGTACTGAACGCTCCGGCGACGGCTCCGACGCGGACGAGCCTGCCGACGGCCAGCCGGCCCCCGAGTCCGATGACACCGCGCGTGGCACCGGCGACCCGGCCGATGGCGGCCCAGCGGCGCGCGCCGAGGACCAGCCGGTGCCCGGGCAGTCGCCGAACGGCCACCAGGGCATCGCCCGGCCAGCGAACGCCAAGCCCGCCATAGACTAAATTCCAGATCATCATCCCGAACGGTGCCCGTGGTGCCCGTCGGTCGGGCCGGGATAAATCACCTATGGGGTATCCGCGGTGTCCGCTCTCACGTCGGTGGGCACACGGTTGTCTGGCTGGGAAACGGGCTTCGGCTCCGCGGTACTCCGCCACCCGCTACGAGAGCCAGCGGCGGCCCATCCCCGCACGGCGGTGGTCCCCGAGCCGCGCCCCAGGTACCGCTCGAGCGCGCTGCCGATGCCGCCCTCGTTGCTGACCAGCCGGTAAATCGTGACGATCATCGTGGGCAGCGCCCAGAAGTCGCCGCACACCCACAAGATCGCGGCGCCGATCTGCTGGTCGGCGAACGGCGGCAGCGTCACCCCGGGCACGTGGTCATAGGCGCTGTAGATCGAATGGTTCGTGAAGATGCTCAGCGACATCGCGATCATGATCATGACGACGTTGGTGGCCAGCAGCGCCGCGGCCCGGCCGAGCAGCGGCATCTGGCTGCGGAACGGCGGTGAGGGGATGAACTGGAGCCAGAAGATCACCCCCGCGGCGAAGAAACTGCCGTGCATCAGCCAGATGTGCACCGCCGAGTTGTTCTCGGCCAGGTCGAACAGAGCGGGGACGTGCCACAAGATCATGACGAGGTTGAAGCTGATCACCGCGACCCACGGCCGCACGAAGAACCCACCGACCGCGCGCAGCGGCCGGGACCAGCCGCCGGTCATCACGCCGCGGGTCACGGACCGGCCGGAGCGGCCGGGCAGCGCGTCGAGCAGCGGCTGCCCCGGCGCGCCCGCGACGACCAGCGACGGCGCGGCGAACATCAGCAGCAGGTGCTGCACCATGTGCACCATGAAGTAGGAATCGGACCAGTAGTCAATCGGCGACTCGACCGCGATGAGCAGCACCGCGAGGCCCGAGTAGAACCACAGCGACCGCACCCGGCGTTCCCTGGTCCGCTCCGGCCGTGACCTGGCGGCGAGCCGCCGCAACCCGATCTCGTGCCAGATCACGACCGCGATGACCACGATCAGGAACGGGTCGAACGACCAGTTGTCCAGGATGTAATGCATGGGCGCTACCTAACTCGACGAGCCGAATTGGATGGGCACGTCGATCGTCTGAACGCTGGACCACGCCGTCGCGGACCCGGCGAGTCGCCACACCGTCAACTTGTCCAACTGGCTCCCCCCGACCGCCAGCGCGTCCACCGCACCGCTCGGTCCCGGCGCGAGTACTGTGGTCCCTTGCGGCACGGTCGGCAGCGAGCGCCACGGCTGCCCCGGCCCGGCGACGGTCGCCGCGCGGTGGCCCGGCAGCAGCACCCATGCCCCGTCCGTCCCGAGGCTGCCCGACGCCTCGACACTGCCGGCGGCCAGCGGCACGGAGGCCGACCAGCCCGACGCGGTGTCCCACGACGCGTATAGCTGCGACCCGCTCGCCACGAGGGCAACGCCAGGCAGCATCCGCACCACCCGGCCGGACACCGGCAGGCTCACCTGGCGCCAGCTGCCAGCCGAATAGGCGAACACTCCGCTGCTCGCCGCCCCGCAGGTCCCCGCCGCGAGCACTTCTCCCTGGCTTATTCCGAACGAAACGTCGCTGACTCCCAGCGTCCCGCACTTCCGGCCGGCGGCGGAGTCGGCCAGCGCCCCGGCCGCGGCCAGCGTCCGCCACGTGCCGCCCGCGTTGGAGCTGGCCATTATCGCGCCGTTGCGGAGCAGCGCGAGCAGCTGGCTGCCGGAGGCGGCCAGCGCGCTCGGTGCCGATGCGATGCCGGCGTCGAGCAGGCCGGTGCTCCATACGGTGCCGCCGTTGGCGCTCGTCGCCAGCGGCGAGAACGTGAGGTCCTGGCTGGGCCGGATCGCCACCGTCAGCGTGCCCCCGGTCCCGGCCGCGACGAGGCCGCCGTTGTCCGCCACCCCCGACGGGGTGACGAGCCGCCAGGCCTGCGACGTCGCCGGCCGCACGAAGACCTGCCAGAAGGCGGGGCTGGACGCCATCGGAAGGATCGCCCAGCTGTCCTGCGCGGTGCTCAGCGACGTGGCGAGCGGCGCGGACGTGACGGGCTGCTGGCTTTGCTGCGTGGACGTCGCGGGCGCCGCCGAGCCGCACGCGGCGAG
The DNA here is from genome assembly GCA_035571275.1 of Trebonia sp. Classification (GTDB taxonomy): domain Bacteria; phylum Actinomycetota; class Actinomycetes; order Streptosporangiales; family Streptosporangiaceae; genus Trebonia. The sequence goes on along the minus strand of DATMKQ010000105.1, from coordinate 32,325 downwards.
CGTTCCGGCCCCCGCCATGGCCACGGCGACCAGCGCCAGGCGGCCTTTCACTGGGTGCCCGCGATCGTCTGGCGGACCGAGTCGGCGAGCAAGACAGAGAACGACGACTGCGTGGTCTGCGTGCCCGGGCCCGGGTCCATGTCAAGCTCCTGCTTGATCTGCCCGGTGGCGCTGATGACGTACGCGATGTCGTTGTGCGCGGACATGGCGCCCGCTGGCAGGTCTTCGACCTCGATCCCGTAGTTCTGCCACACCCGCTGAAGCTGGCTCAGCGACCCGGTGAGGTAGAGCCAGTTGGGCACGTCGCCGAAGCCCTCCTGGCGAGTGAACGCGGTGGTGAACGCGGTGGACAGGTAGGTCGGGTTGGCGACGATCGCGACGAGTTCGGTCTGGCTGGCCTTGGCGCCGAGCAGCGTGTCCGCCGCCTTGAACTCCTGGCCGATGATCGGGCAGTCCGTGGTGCACACCGGGTCGAGGAAGGTCATCAGCACCACCTTGCCGCGCAGGCTGGTGAGGGAGACCTGGTGGCCCGTCTGGCTGGTCAGCGTGAACCCCGGAGCAGGCTGGTCGATCGGCGCCGACGCCCCGTTCAGCGCTTCCGCGACGATCGGGTCGGCGTTCGGGTTGGCCGACGCGAACGCCATCGGCGCCGCTCCCACCACGATCACGCCGACCGCGCCGAGCGCGGCGACCGAGCGGCCGCTCAGCGCCGCCACCCAGTCGCGCGCCGCCGCCAGGCGCGCCGGGATCGGAGTCCGGCTGGGCGTTTCTGGCGCCGCCTTTTCTGGCCCCGCCGCTTCTGGCGCCGCCGCTTCGGGCGCGGCGGCTGCGGGCGCGGCGGTTGCCTGCTCGGCGACCGCCTGTGGCTGTGGGGCGGGTGTGAGCGCGAGGTACCCGGTGGTGAACAGCAGGACCAGCGGGATCATGCTGTTCGGGTCGGTGCCGACGCCGCCGAGGAAACCGAGGTCCTCGATGAGCACCCAGTCGGCCAGGCAGAGCACCGCTCCGGCGATCACCGCGATCCGCGCCAGCCGCGCGTCGCCGCGCAGCGCGCTCGCGCCGAACAAGGCGCCGAGTCCGGCGAGCGCGATCACCGCGAACAAATTGACCCCGAAGCCGTGCGCCTGCGTGAAGCCGGCGAACGACGACACGATCACCTCGAGCGCGTGCGGCTGCGGCGTGCCGGCCATGGACTGGACCATGCTGGTCAGCGTCCCCGACTGGCCGCCTATCCTGCCCTGCCAGAAGCCGCGCCCCGGCCAGGCCTGCAGGAGCGCCATCCCGGCGAAGAAGACGCCCATGCCAGCCAGGATCAGCCGACCGGTCTGCCGTGTCTCCCATACCCGTTCTGGCAGCGCGATCAGCGCCCCGGCGACGACGTAGATACCCGCGGCGCCGGGGGCGCCGAACAGCACGGTAAGGCCGGGCGCGAAGATCCCGCCGAACGCCTCGGCGAACACCCAGACGATCAGGCCCCACGCCACGCTGGCCAGCCCGGCGAGCCGCGATGGCCAGCCGCGCACCCCGAAGATCAGCCACATCCCGATGCCGACCTGGATCCAGACCGACGCCGCGCCGGCCTGCACCGGGTGGTAGGACCAGATCGTCCCGGCCCAGTTCACCAGGTGCTGCACCCAGGTCGGTGAGGTCGTGGCGGCCGGTCCCATGACCTGCGACGGCAGCCCCCCGGCCATCTGCGGCTGCGCCTGCAGGATGCCGTCGAACAGCCAGAGCGCGCCAAAGCCGATACGCAGCAGGCGGCGCGCGCGGGGCTCATGCCAGGAGGCAGTCAGTGCGGCGCGTGCCTTCGCGCCCGCGTCAACCCAGCCTCGCGTCGCCCCCCAGGCGAGCAGCAGCACGAGGAAGATGACGCCCACGATGGCCCACTGGTGGAACAGCGCGGAGCGGAACGCCGAGACCAGAATCGTGTTCGCCGGGTTCAGCCCCGAGTTCATGCCGGGCACGGTACGAGCTTCCTTCCTGAGCTGGGTGAATCCACCGTACTCAGCAGATCACCTAAGCCGGGATAGCGGCCAGCGAAGATGAGCACAATGTCATCCAGGTCATCCGGCATCGGCCGCCCCGGTGCGGTGATGTCAGGAGGCGGTCTTGGGTTTGCCGAGTCCCCAGATGGCAGCAGACACCAGCGTGAGGCAGAACAGCACGAACGTGACGATGTGTACGCCGGAGCAGTACTCGCAGACCTGTCCGATCTGGTAGAGCTCCGCGTAGATCAGGTACATCACGAAGCCCATGCCGGTGACCATGGCCGCCAGCCGCAGCCAGCCAACAGAAAGGTGCAGCCGGCCGACGTTCAGGCGCGCCATTCGCCACGCCCAGGGCGTCATGATGGCGACGACGAACACGTAGAAGAAGGTGCCGAGGATGGCGACGTCGAAGATGCCGAAGACCTTCGACTGCTCGCTATTGAGCACCGCGGTGCAGTCGAACGTGCTGTGCGGACCGGTCGCACAACCGGCCAGGTGCCCTCCGTTCCAGACCGCGTACCACTCGTACGAGGAGATCGCCAGTCCGAGGAGGGCGAGCGCCAGCGTGGTGAGCTGGAGCCAGCGCGGAGGGCCAGCCGACCGGAGAACTTCCGGCTCGGCCAGGTCGTCAGGGACCACCTTCTTGGCCGAGCTGGCCGCGGCTACCGTGGGAACGGTGCCGGCCGTCTTCGAACCGTTAGCCGGCTTCGCGCGGCCGGTGCCGGTCGGTGTCGCCTGCACGCCGGGTGCCGCCGCCCGGGCACTGGCGGCCGGCCTGCCCTTGCTTGCGGTCGGCCTGTTCCGGGAGCGCGCCTTCGAACTTGCCATCGGGTTCGGTCTCCAGTGCTGTGATCGCTCGTAAGCAGACTACGTGGTGGCGATTTTGGCTTCAAGCGTCTTGATCGCGGGCGTGCAGGCGGTGGACGGCAGGTTGTTCGTGAGCGCGCAGATCCCGGCGGTCATGTAGTTCGCGTTGCCGTCCGCGTCCTTCGCGATCGTCGTGGTCGGCTGGTTCATCGCCGTCGCGATCTGGGCCCAGGTCTTGCCCTGCAGGTCCTGCGGGCCGTACGGGCCCATGTTCCCGACCTGGATGTACTTGTTGCCCATGTCGATGAACGGGATCGCGCCGCCCTCGTCCTGGCTGGGGTTGCCCGGGTCGTACTTGCTCAGCAGGGCGTCCTCGGCGGACGTCGGGGTCTGCAGCGTGACGTACGGGACCGAGGTGCTGGAGGAGTTCCCCTGGCGCTCGTTCGTCGTCTCTTCGACCGACGTGAAGGTTATGTACTTGCTCGTGTAGGTCGAGCCGTAGAACGACCAGGTGGGCGTGTTCGGATACGAGTCGGTGCTCGACGAGTGGATGGTCTTCAGCCCGGTGAAGGTACCGAAGCGGCTCAGCGCCGTGATCATCGCCCAGCGCTGGGCACCGCAGAACGGGCAGTACTCCGCGCCGATGAAGAGCACCTCGGGCTTGCCGCCCGACGTGAGCGGTGTGCCGTTCACGTACGAGAAGTAGCCCGCGCCAGACGCGCTGGCCTGCGAGATCTCGCTAGCTGGTACGAAGTCGGAGGAACTGATGCTGCCTCCGCCGACCTGGTCAAGCACGCTCTGTGACACGCCGGTGACCTGGTTGGTCACGCTGGTGAGCGAAGCGCCGGTAGGACCGTTGCTCGAAGCTGTCGCCTTGCCGCTGCTGCTATTCGTCTTGATCAACACGAACGCTATAACCACGACAACCACGGCCAGGATCGATCCGCCCGCGATCCAGATCCGCTTGCGCTGCTCGGCGCGTCGCGCCGCCTCTCGCTGCGCCGCGATCCGCGCACGGCGGTCGGGGTCCTGCTTGGTCCTACTCGCTTTGCCCATGCCTCACATGGTAGGGCGAATTGTCATCGCTATGTCTGGTCCAGAGCTGAGAGAAACCTCTGGGTAGCCCGAATGGAACCTGACCTAGACCACTTCGCGACCTAACCGAACTGGGCCTGCAACGATTTCACAACCGAAGTGCACGCGGTGGCGGGCTGGTCGCCCGTGAGCGAGCATATCGCGGCGGTCGTGTAGTTCGCGGCGCCGAGCGCGGCCTTGGCGACAGGGCTATTCGGGTTGTGGAGGTCGTTGGCGATCTGGCTCCACGTCAGCCCCGCGAGCACCCCCGGATCGTAGGTCGCGCCGACGGTCATGAGCTTGTTCCCGTAGTCGATGAACGGGATCGCGCCGCCGGAGGCGCCGTCGTACTTGGACAGCAGGGCCTGCTGTGCCGCGGTGGGCGTTTGGAGCGTCGTGTAAAAGCCGGTGCTGGGGTCGGGGATGTTGGTGTTCAGCTCTACCGGGGTGAACGTTACATAAGTGCTCGTGTAGGTCGAGCGGTAGAACGTGAAGGTGGCGGTGTTCGGGAACGGCTCGGCGGCGCCGGATCCGTCCTTGGCCGCGGAGTGCGTGGCGTTCAGCCCGTGGAACGTGCCGAACCGGCTGAGCGCCACGACCATGGCCCACCGCTCGGCGGCGCAGTACGGGCAGTACTCCGCGCCCATGTAGAGCATCTCCGGCTTGCCGCCGCTAGTCAGCGGCGCCCCGGTGATCGGCATCGGCTTCGTCGTGGCCGTCCCGGCGCCCACCGTGTCCACAGTGGCGGCGGGCACGGTTGTCGTGGTGCTCACCACCTGCGCGAGCGCGGCTCCCGTGGGCAGGGTGGTCGTCGGGCCGCCTCCGGAACTGGTGGCGGGGGAGTTCCCGCTGCTCAGCGCGAACCCCAGCACGATCGCCACCACCGCGACGATCGCCCCGCCCGCGATAAGCAACCGGTTCCGCCGCTGGACGCGCTGCGCCGAGGCCCGCTGCGCGGCGATCCTGTCCCGCCTGCTTGACTGCTGCCCGGCCGTGCCCCCCTCACCCATCGCCGCCCCGCCCCCCTTTCATCGCCTTCCCCCGTGGCGCCGTGGCCCGTGGCGCCGTGGCCCCTGACGCCAAGCCCCCATCCGCCGTCTCATAGCCCCGTCAGCTCCACCTACCCCTCGCGTTCACCTTGCACACCCTCTGCATCGCTAGGGGGACCCAAGGCGCGGTCCAGAGTGCCACACCAGGCAGAGTTTCCGATACTGCTGAACGTTTGACCGCCGCTAGCCGATCAAACGTTCAGCACTATGTTTGGATCTTTCCTGTGAACACGCGCGAAGTGAGCACGTGTGGCTGGTGTGGCTGGTGTGACCGACGCGCCGCCGTAGCAGCGGAGGCCGCGGCAGCAGAAAATGCTGAACGCCGGCCCTCACGGCAGGAGTGAGGGGGGTGCCGTGAGGGCCGGCCGTTCGCCGGGCGGGGCGTGGGGGGGAGACGTCCCGCACCGGTCCGAGCCGGCACGCCGCAAGGGCGCATCAGCGTCGGACGGACAGCATCGACCGGCCCGGCACAGATCAAGTGCACCTGACCGGCGATCGCATACTCAGTGATAATCGCTCTATCTCTATGTGATCTGGATATTTTCTAGATGAGCCTCTTTAAGTGAGGTAATCTGCATAGCTGACCTGTACCGTCTGACAGCAACGGGTAGCGGACGGTGCGCGGCGTGGCAAGAAGGGGGCGGCGGGGCGTTGATGCCGCTGCGGGTGGGCGTTCTTGGGCCGGTCACGGCATGGCGTGACGACACCGAGGTTACGGCGGGGCAGCCACGGCAGCTCGCCGTGCTCGGTGTTCTCGCGATGCGCGCCAACCGCGTGGTGTCACGCGGCGAACTGGTCGACGCGGTGTGGGGCGAGCAACCGCCTGCCAGCGCCGAGGGTGGCATCTACACCTATGTCGCCGGGCTGCGCCGCATCCTCGAACCGGATCGGCCGCTGCGCGCCCCGAACCGGTCACGGCGGGCCCCGGCCTCCATGCTCGTGACCGCCGGCGGCGGCTACATGCTCAGGCTCGCCCCGGGGAGCCTCGACGCCGACTGTTTCGAGCAGCACCTCGGCCAGGTCCGCGCGCTGCGCGCGAAGGGCGACCTGGCCGGCGCGGCACGCGCGGTGGACGAGGCGCTGGCGTTGTGGCGCGGGCCGGCGTTCGCCGGAGTGCCCGGCCCGTTCGCGGAGGCAGAGCGGCAGCGACTCGGCGGGCTGCGGACCACGGCGGCCGAGGAGCGCGCGGACCTGCTCCTGGCCCAGGGCAGGTCGGCGGAGGCGGTGGCCGAGCTGACGGTGCTAGCGGCCGAGTACCCGTTGCGTGAACGTGCCCGCGGGCTGTTGATGGTCGGCTTGTACCGCTCCGGCAGGCAGGCCGACGCGCTCCAAGTGTTTCGCGATGTCAGGGACCGGCTGGCCGACGAGCTCGGCATCGATCCGAGTGCCGAGCTGATGCACATTCACCAGCAGGTCCTGGCCACGGACCCAGCGCTTGACGGCCCACCAGAGGCGCCGCCGCCGCCGCCCGTGGCAGCGGCGCTCGCTCCCGCGCCGCGCGAAGCGCCGCACGAAGCGCCCGCGCCCGCTCAGGTGCCGCCTGAGGCCGCCGGGTTCGCCGGCCGCGCCACCGAGCTGGTCTGCCTGCACGGCATGCTCCCGCCGAACGCGGGCGAATGCGCCGATGGCAGGGTCGGCGACGGTGAACCCGCGGTGGCCATCGTCGTCGGCACCGCTGGCGTCGGCAAAACGACGCTGGCGATCCGGTTCGCCCGTCAGGTGGCGTCGCGCTTCCCCGACGGTCAGCTGTACGTGAACCTGCGCGGTTTCGACCCGTCCGGGGCGCCCGCCGACCCGGAAACAGCGCTGCGCGGCTTCTTCGAGGCACTCGGCGTGCCGGCCAGACGGGTGCCGGCCACCCTCGAGCAGCAGACGGCGCTGTTCCGCAGCCTGCTCGACGGCAAGCGGATGCTGCTGCTGCTCGACAACGCCCGGTCCACAGAACAAGTGCGGCCGCTGCTGCCTGGCAGTCCTGGCTGCATGGTGCTGATCACGAGCCGCAGCCAGCTGACCGGCCTGGTCGCCGCGGAGGGCGCGCGCCTGCTGCCGCTTGACCTGCTGTCACCGGCGGAGGCGTTGGAGTTCTTCACTCGTCGCATGGGAGCGGACCGGATCGCGGCCGAGCCCGCGGCCGCCACCGAGCTGATCGAGCAGTCCGCGCGGCTGCCGCTGGCGCTGAGCGTGACCTGCGCCCGGGCCGTCACCCGGCCGGGCGTGGCGCTCGGTGACCTGGCCGCCGAGTTGCGGGACGCCCGCGGACGGCTGGACGCGCTTGAGAACGATGACGTCACGACCGACCTGCGGGCCGTCTTCTCGTGGTCATACCACCGGCTCAGCCCCCAGGCGGCCCGGATGTTCCGGCTGCTGGGGCTGCACCCGGGACCGGACATCTCGGCCGCCGCCGCGGCCAGCCTGGCCGGGACGACGCCGGCGGCGGCGCGCGTCGCGCTCGCGGAGCTGACCGGGGCGTCCCTGCTCGTCGAGGACAGGTGCGGCCGGTTCGGCTGTCATGAGCTGCTGCGGGCCTATGCCGCGGAGCGCGCGACGGCCGACGAAACCGCGGACCAGCGGGAGAAGGCGCGGGGCAGGCTGCTCGACCACTACGTGCGGACCGCGCGGGCCGGCTCCGCCCGGTTGTACCCGGGGCGCAGCCAGGTCCAGCCGTCGCCAGAGAAACCGCACGTCATCCCGGAGGAATTCAAGACCTACGAGGCGGTACTCGAGTGGTTCGCCGCCGAGAGCCGGGTGCTGCGCGCGGTCCACGCGATGGCCTTCGAGTCCGGACATGACGACTCCTGCTGGATGCTGGCCTGGTACTGGACCCCGCTCCTGCTGCGCAGCGGCCAGCTGCCCGCGGTCGCGGCGCTGCAGCGGACGTCCCTCGCGTGCGCGCTGCGGCTGCGCGATCCGGTCGCGCTCGCCCACGTGCACTATGAGCTTGGCCACGTCAGCGAACGGCTCGGCGATTTCGAGGAAGGCCACGCGCACCTGGCGCAAGCGCTCGACCTGTTCGCGATGCTGGGCGACGAGGTCAACATCGCGCAGTCCAGGCATGGCCTTTCGGCGCTGCTGAACCGGGAGGGCCGCTACGCGGAAGCGCTCGAGCACGCGACAGAAGGGCTGCGGCTGCGCCGCTTGGTCGCCACCCCGGCGATGGTCGCCTACTCGGAGAACGCGGTCGGCTGGCTCTACGCCCATCTCGGACAGTACGCCGAGGCGCTGCGGCACTGCGAACACGCGCTCGAGCTGCACCGCGAGTCCGGGAGCCGCACCGGGGCCGCCGACACCCTCGACAGCATCGCCTTCGTGTATGAGCAGCTTGGCGACACCGGGCAGGCGCTCGCCCACTACCAGGAGGCGCTCGACATCTACCGCAGCATCGGCGACCCGGAGGGCGAGAGCCGGGGGCTGATCATGCTGGGCGACGTGCAGTTCGCCGCCGGGCAGCGGTCCGCGGCCGAGCACAGCTGGCAACAGGCGGCCGCGGTGCTCTCCCGTATCGGCGGTGACTCCGCCCCGGTCCGTGAGCGGCTCGGCAAGCTCGCCGCCGCGGGGACGACCGGCGCCGGGACAGCCATCTCCGCGTGAAGAGCCACCACCGAACGTTCCGGATAATGTTGTAAAATTTTTTGTGCGGTGGTCCATACCATTTTGACGGGGATGAGGTGCTGACCCTGGACACGCTCAACCGCGCGCTGCTGCTGGAGAACGTCCACCCGGACGCGACCGCGCGACTGACGAAGGCCGGCTACGAGGTACGCGCGATGCCGCGCGCGCTCGGCGAGGACGAGCTCAGCAAGGCGCTCCAGGGGATCAGTCTCCTCGGCATCAGATCGCAGACCCAGGTCACGGAGCGCGTCCTCGGCAGTGCCCCCGAGCTGCTCGCGGTCGGCGCGTTCTGCATCGGCACGAACCAGATCGACCTCGCGGCGGCGGCCAAGCGCGGCGTCGCGGTGTTCAACGCGCCGTTCTCCAACACCCGCAGCGTGGTCGAGCTCGCGATCGCCGAGGTCATCGCGATGGCACGGCGGCTGCCGGAGAAGAACGCCAAGATGCACGCCGGCGTGTGGGACAAGAGCGCACTTGGCGCGCACGAGGTGCGCGGCCGCAAGCTCGGCATCGTCGGCTACGGGAACATCGGCACCCAGCTTTCTGTGATCGCCGAGAGCCTGGGCATGACGGTGTACTTCTACGACATCGCCGACAAGCTGGCGATTGGCAACGCACGCCGCTGCTCGAGCCTGGAAGAGCTGCTTGAGTCGGTGGAGACCGTCACGCTGCACGTCGACGGCCGGGCCGGCAACCACGGGTTCTTCGGCGAGGCGGAGTTCGCCCGGATGCGGCCGCGGTCGCTGTTCCTCAACCTCTCCCGCGGGTTCGTGGTCGACCACGCGGCGCTGCGCCGGCACATCGAGTCCGGCCACATCGCCGGTGCCGCCATCGACGTGTTCCCGAAGGAGCCGAAGGGGAACGGCGAGGAGTTCGTCTCCGAGCTGCGCGGGCTGAACAACGTGATCCTCACCCCGCACATCGGCGGCTCCACCGAGGAAGCGCAGCAGGACATCGGCGAGTTCGTCTCCGGCAAGCTCGTCGACTTCGCCGCGGGCGGCGCGACGCCGCTGAGCGTGAACATGCCCCAGGTGGCGCTGCCCGCGGTACCGGGCACGCACCGGCTGGTACACCTGCACAGGAACGTTCCCGGCGTGCTCGCCACGATCAACCGGGTGCTCGCCGAGCACGGCGTGAACGTCGAGGGCCAGCTGCTGCGCACCCGGGACGAGCTCGGTTACGTGATTACCGACATCGGCACCCAGTACAGCGACGAGGTGCTCGAGGAGCTGCGCGGCATGGACGTGACGATCCGGCTGCGCACCATCGAGTCGGACTAGACAGGCGTCACGTACGCGCCGGAAATACCGCCGTCGACCAGGAACGTCGACGCGGTGATGAACGAGGCGTCGTCGCTGGCCAGGAACGCCACCGCGGCCGCGATCTCGGACGCCTCCGCGAACCGGCCAATCGGCACGTGCACCAGGCGCCGGGCCGCGCGCTCGGGGTCAGCGGCGAACAGCTCGGACAGCAGCGGCGTGTTGACCGGTCCCGGGCACAGCGCGTTGACCCGGATGCCTTCGCGCGCGAACTGCACGCCGAGCTCGCGCGACAGCGCGAGCACGCCGCCCTTGGACGCGGTGTAGGAGATCTGCGAGGTGGCCGATCCCATGACCGCGACGAACGACGCGGTGTTGATGATCGATCCCTTGCCCTGCCGCCGCATGTAGCCGATGGCCTCGCGGCAGCACAGATAGACCGACGTCAGGTTCACCTCCTGCACCCGGCGCCACGCGTCAAGCTCGGTCTGCAAGATCGAGTCGTCGTCGGGCGGGGAGATCCCGGCGTTGTTGAAGGCGATGTCCACGGACCCGTAGGTTTCTGAGGCGACCGTGAACGCTCGCGCCACATCCGCGGGGATGCAGACGTCGGCCTGCACGAACACGCCGCCGACCTCGGCCGCCGCCTTGTCGCCCGCGTCGATGTCGATGTCGACGGCGACCACGTTCGCGCCCTCGTCCGCGAACCGCCGCGCGGTCGCCAGCCCGATCCCGCTTCCGGCACCGGTCACGACCGCGGTCCGTCCCTCGAGCCTGTCCATCCCCGCTGTCTCCCTAGATCCGTTCGAAGTACCGGCGCAGCTCCCAGTCGGTCACCGCCGCCCCGTAGGCGGCGATCTCCACCCGCGCCATCGTCGCATAGTGCTCGACCACATCCTGGCCGAATGCCTCGGCGGCGAGCGCCGACGACGACCACAGCGACAGCGCCTCGTCCAGCGACGCGGGCACTCGCGGCATCCCCGACGCCGCGTACGCGTTCCCTGTCACCGGCGCGGGCAGCTCCAGCGACCGCGACAAGCCCGAAAGCCCGGCCGCGAGGAGCCCGGCGATCGCGAGGTACGGGTTGACGTCGCCGCCGGGCACGCGGCATTCCACACGCAGCGACGGCCCGTGCCCGACCAGCCGAAGCGCGCAGGTCCGGTTGTCCGGCCCCCACGCGACCGTGGTGGGGGCGAAGCTCCCGTCCGCGTACCGCTTGTAGGCGTTGATGGTCGGCGCGAACAGCAACGTCAGCTCCCGCAGCCCGTCCAGTATCCCCGCGATAAGAGCCGCACCGCTCGGCGACAGGCCGTACGGACCGTCGCCCGCCATCACGGGTTCTCCCTCCAGAGTTCGGAACGAAAGGTGGATATGACAGGAGTTGCCTTCTCGTTCGTTCGGCTTGGCCATGAACGTGAGGGCATACCCGTGCCGCGCGGCTATTTCCTTCGCGCCGGTCTTGTAGATCGAGTGCTGATCCGCGGTGGTTAGCGCGTCCGCGTAGCGGAACGCGATCTCATGCTGCCCGAGGTTGCACTCGCCTTTCGCGGACTCGACGGTCAGGCCGGCACCTGCCATCGAGTTCCTGATGTCGCGCAGCAGCGGCTCGATCCGCCCGGTGCCGAGCACCGAGTAGTCCGCGTTCCATCGGTTGGCCGGCACGAGGTTCCGGTAGCCGCTGTCCCAGGCCTGCTCGTAGCTGCCCTCGAAGACGAGGAACTCGAGCTCGGTGCCGGCCAGGCAGGTCCAGCCGAGCGCGTCGGCCCGCTCGAGCTGGGCCCGCAGGACCTGTCGGGGCGACGACCGGACCGGGCCGCCGTCCAGGTGCGCGACGTCGGCCAGCACCAGCGCCGTGGCCGGCTGCCAGCCGATCGTGCGCAGCGTGGACATGTCGGGGATGAGGGCGAAGTCGCCGTACCCGTCCTCCCAGGAGGTGAGCGCGTAGCCGTCCACGGTGTTCATGTCGGTGTCGACGGCGAGCAGGTAGGCGCACGCCTCGGTGCCGTGCGCCAGCACCTCGTCGAGGAAGAACGGGGCGTGGAAGCGCTTGCCTTGCAGCCTTCCCTGCATGTCGGTCAAGGCGACGATGACGGTGTCGATTTCCTGCCTGCGCACGGCTTCGCGCAGCGCTTCGATATTCACGAGGTTTGAGGCCCCTTATGCGAGCGATTCAAGTTCGGCCTCGATCGCGGCCAGTTCGGCCGTCGAGCCTTGCACCTTCGGGCCGGTGAACCACTTGTGCGCGGATATCAGCCACCAGATTCCGGCGAAGCCGACCACGGCCACGACGGCGATCACCGTGTAGTTGAAGTCCCCCCAGCCGATCGGCGACGTGGTCGGCAGCATGAACAGCACGCTGATGATGCACACCCAGGTGACAGCGACGATCCCGACCGGGCGTGACCACCGGCCGAGGTGCCAGGGACCGCGCTTGAAGGACGACCCGAGCCGCAGCCGCAGGAACGTCGGCATCACGTACGCCACGTAGAGGCCGATCGTCGCGATCGAGGTCACGGCCGCGTACGCGGCGTTGTTCCCCAGGTACGGCAGGCCCAGGATGAGCGCGCCGCCCGCGGCCAGCCAGATCGCGTTCGTCGGCGTCCTGGTCTTGGCGTTGATGTGGTGCCAGACCTTGCTGAACGGCAGCGCGCCGTCCCTGGAGAACGCGTAGATCATCCGGGAGTTGGCGGTCACCGACGACATCCCGCAGAACAGCTGGGCGAGGATCACGACAAGCAGCAGCAGCTTGCCGCCGGTCGCGCCGAGCGCGTCGACGAAGATCTGCGCGGGTGGCACGGTCGCGCCGGACTCTGGTGCGTAGCTCTGGATGGCGAAGGTGACGCCGATCAGCAGCACCCAGCCGGCGACCAGCGAGACGAGGATCGAGGTGACGATGCCGCGCGGGCCGGCCGTGGCGGCGTCGCGGGTCTCCTCGGTCATGTGCGCGGAGGCGTCGTACCCGGTGAACGTGTACTGCGCGAGCAGCAGCCCGAGCAGCAGCACGTAGATCTTCGAACCCCAGCCGGTCCAGCCCTGGCCGTTGACGAAGTGGGTGAAGACGAACGACGCCGACTGGTGGTGCGACGGGACGATCGCGAGCAAGGCGACGATGAGCAGCACGCCGAGGATGTGCCACCAGACGCTGACGTTGTTGAGCACCGAGATCAGCCGGACACCGAACTGGTTGAGCACGCTGTGCAGCACGAGGATCGCGGCGAACAGCACGATCGTGTGCCAGTGCGTGCTGGTGGTGAAGCCCCACTCCAGGTCGAGCAGCGCGTTCAGGAAGAACGCGGCGCCGAAGTCGATGCCCGCGGTGATCGCGACCTGGCCGAGGAAGTTGAACCAGCCGGTGAACCACGACCACGCCGCGGGGTTGCGCGGCGCGAGCTTGGCCGACCAGTAGTACAGCCCGCCCGCGGTGGGGTAGCTGGAACACACCTCGGCCATGGCCAGGCCGACGAACAGCGTCATCACGCCGACGAACAGCCAGCCCCAGGTGATCAGGACGGGTCCGCCCGTGACCATGCCGTACCCGTACAGCGTCATGCACCCGGACAGGATGGAGATGATCGTGAACGAAACCGCGAAGTTGGTGAAGCCAGACATGTGCCGGCGTAGTTCCTGGGCGTAGCCCAGCTCGTGCAGCCGCTGCTGGTCGGCGCTGATCACCGTGGACGTTGTTGTCTCATCAGCCGACACGAAGCCCCTCCTCTACGTGTGGTGCGCGTCTGGAGAGGTGGCAGCCGGTCCAGTTAAGACAATTGGCGCATCGCGTATGGAAGGTGTCAAGATCACGAATTCAACTCGTATGCGACCTGACCTCAGCCGACCCTGTAGGAGTAGGGCAGCGTCGCGATCGTGTTCCCTGAGAGGAACGCCGGCGTCTCGGCGAAGTCGTCGACGTAGAGCACGCCCTTCACGAATGTCCCACGCGCCGCGGTCGGCTTGATCGTCACGACAAACGTGCCTGTCTGTCCCGGCTTGATGACGAACAGGTCGTACGACGCCTTCGCGGCGAGCGGCCGCACGGCGAACCTCCAGAAGTCGCCCGCCGTCGGCGTCACCGTCGTGTCGAACGTCTCGGTGCGCACGCTCATCGACATGGTCGCGGTGGGGTCAGGGGCGGTCTCCGCCGGTCCGCGCGGCGACGGCGCCGCGAACCACAGACCGGGCGTGACGGGGGTCGGCAGCGTGCCCAGCGGGTAGCTGCCACTGGCCGCCGTGCCCGCGGTGCCCGGCTCGTCCGGAGCGGTGGAGAACGGCCCGAACTCGAACGTCACAGGTACCTTGCTCGTCGCCGTGGCGTGTACGCGCTGGGTCATGGCGGGAACGATCCACTCCGGCGGGTTCCCCGACGTCTGCGGCACGGGGACACCGGTCACCCGGTCCTGCGGCTGCAGCGTGTACGTGCTCTGCGAGTCGAGCCGCGGGTCCAGGTAGACGTCCTCAGGCGCCGCGCCCGTGTTGACGATCTTGACCCGGTAGCTGACCGCCTTGCCTCTGGCCAGCACCGTGGCCGACGATCCCGGCAGCCCGTCGCGCTGCTGCCGGGGGATGTCGAACTGTATCCGGCCGGTGTAGTAGTCGCCCCGCTGGTCGCTTGCCACGGGCTGGGTGAACTCGACGATCAGCGTCCAGGTGCCCGCGGCCGCGGTGTCGCTGTAGACGGTGAGCTGCCGCTCCGGTGTCTCGACTGGCACCCCTGTGCGGGTGAACCCGGTGGTCAGGTAGTTGGAGCCGTATCCCGCCGGCTGGCCGTCGGGCGCGACCAGATAGCCGGTCAGCTGGGCGAGCGGGCCGTTGGCCAGCACCACGTTAGCCGCCAGGCTCGCCGGTACCCAGTCGCCGGTCCTGGGGACCGTGAACTGGTAGGCCGCCACCTGCCCTTGGCCGGTGACGCGGCCGTCGCCGCCGGTGAGCGTGCCGCTGAACGTCCCGGCCCCTGGTACGGCCGCGTTGATGACGCCACGCAGCGTGACCGGGACGGACGTCGAGCCGTAGCCGCCGTCGATCACCAGCGCGCCGCTCGAGTCGCCGCCCGCGGCCGGGACCTGCGCGGAGACCGTGACCCTTCCCGACTGCCCCTTAGCGAGGGTCATCGACCTGGGAGTCACCGACCCGAACGGCGCGTAATCCGACACCGACGCGCCGAAGTGCACGGATCCCGTCCCTGATGCGCTTGCGGTGTCGCTGAACACCACCGCGGTCCAGCGCCCGGCCGCCGGTTGCAGCACTTGGACACTGCCGTATCCGGCGACGCCCTGCGGCGACGACTGCGCGGCGAACCTGCCGCGGGCGTCGATCAGGATCAGCCGGATCCGGTCGAGCCGGGAGGCCAGGTCGGCGGCGCTGGCCGGCCACGCGATCGACGCGTCGAGCAGCGCCGCGCCGGTGGGGACCTGGAAGTGCAGCTCGCCGTAGTGGCTCTCGGCGCCGGACCAGTTCGTGAAGTGCGGGCTCTTGGCGTCGCTCAGCGTCACGCTGCCGGTTCCGACCACCTTCGGCGTCCCGACCGCGCGCCCGGACAGCTTCACCAGCTGCGACGTGGCGCCGGTGTTGGTGATCAGGACCGACCACGTCCGGGTCGTGCGCGGGCTGGCGACCGCGTTGAGCTGGGCCGCCGACAAGCGCAGCGACTCGCCGACCGGGTCGCAGTTCGGCATCCACGCCGCGAGTTCGACGGCCCTCGCGCTGTTCAGCAGCCCGGCGCCCTGCTCGGTCGCGGGCGCGCCCAGGTCCCTGGCGGTGGACAGCAGGATGTCGTGGACCTGCGACGGCGCGGGCGCGGTGCCGCCGTGCGCCTTCCGGTACGACTGGATCACCAGCGCCGCCGCGCCCGCGACGGTCGCCGCGGACTCGCTGGTCCCGCCGCTGACCTCGATGGGGGAGGGTTTGCCGAGGAAGGTGACGCAGTCGGCGTAGCGTTGCGGCTTCGCTGTGCAGGAGGCGAAGCTCAGGTCGCCCGGTGCCACCATGTCGACCGTCGTGCCTGACGGGGTGTAGCCGCCGGAGCCAAGCGAGCTGATGTTGTCGTTAAGCCAGCCGGTGGTGGCGAACTGGTCGGCCGCCGCGTAATCGGTCTGCGCGTAGAACCGCAGGCTGGTGGTGGCGCCGACGGACAGCACGTCGGGATCGGCCGCGGGGGAGCCGATCGTGTCGACAGGACCGGCGTCGTCGCCGGCCACCACGACGGTGACCCCGGCGGCATCGGCCGCGTCGTTGAACCGCTGCACCGCGTCGAGCGAGGTGACGTCGGAGAGCGGGCTGGCGCCGAACGACTCGTCGAGCACGTTCACCCGGTCCTTGGTGACCGCGTAGTCGATGGCCTGCAGGAACCCGGACGTAGTGGCCACGTCGTCGCGGTTGAACACCTTGAGCGCGACGAGCGAGGCCCCGGGCGCGGTGCCCTCGATGCGGATGTCGCACGCCGTGCCCGGCGACTGGGCGCTGAACCCCCGCGTCTGGTAGACGTGGCTGCCCTGCCCGGCGATCGCGCTGGCATCGCCGAACGCTTCGCCGCCCGCGGTGGGCGCCGTGATCCCGTCGCCGCTGAAATCCCGGTAGTCGACGACGACCGACTTGCGGCCGCGCATCAGGTTCACGTTGGACGGGTCGAGCCCGTCGGCGAGGAACCCGACGGTGACGCCCGCGCCGGTGTAACCAAGCGACCGGGCGGTCGCCGTCCCCTTGGTCAGCGAGTCGGTGAGCGTGAGCCCCAGCCCTTCCGGCTCGAGTTCGGTCTCCTTCGCGGGACAGGCGCCGGGCAGCACCCGCGATGCTGTCGACGATGTGGCCGTGGTCGCACCCCCGTCGGGTTCGGCCACCGGGCCGTCGATGGGACTGTCCGGGATCACCTGGGCGACCCCAGGGGCGCCGGCGAGCATCGTCGCCGCGGCCGCCGGCAGCGTGGCGGCGAACGCGTTCACCAGCGTGTAGGTCTTGATGTCGGTGGCGTGCAGTTGCCGCAGCAGGCTGAGGTAGGGCGCCTGCGCGGCGTCGATCTCCTGGGCCCGCCGCGTCACGGCGGCGGGCTGGCCGTCTGCGCTGGACGGCTGGTACGACAGGAACACGATCACCGGCACCGGGCTGCCTGTCGCCCCGGCGGAGAGCCCGGGTGCCGCGGCGGGCCCGGGTATCGCCCCCGCGCTCGGCGTGCTGCCTAGGGTCAGGGTCCCCCAAGCTCCAGCCGATAGGATTCCCGCCGACAGCACCCGCACGATACCGCGCATCCCTTCCCCCGGTTACTCGCAGTGCTCACTTGGCGGCAGGAGTCTAAAGCGAGAAGGCCGCGCAATCTGGGACGCTCGCCGTACCGGGCGGGTCGTCGCCGGAGGTCGCGGGCGTTACGGATAGATTCGTCCGGTAGGAGAGGAGACAGCGCGTGGCAATCGCCGCATTGTTCCTATGGATGTGCACTGCCGCGGCGGGTGCTTACCTGCTCGCGACGAGCCTGCGTACGTCGGGATCCGACCGGGCACCGCAGACCCAGGAAGCTGACCGGGTCCCGCAGACCGCACCCGCTGGCCGGGCTGCCGCGGAGCCGCCCGCGGCCAAGCCGGTCCGCGACCGGGACCGCTTCGACCCCCCGTCGCTCGCGCGAGCCAAGAACGAGTCGATACCGGGCATGCGCGCGCTCGCGGAGTTCGCCCACCCGGCGCTAGCGATCATCGGACTCGGTTTCTGGCTGGCATACGTGCTGACCCACTACCGGGCGTTCGCGGCCATCGGCTTCGGGGTGCTGCTGGGCGCGATCTGCGCGGGCGTGTCCTGGTTCGCGGCCAACGCACGCGCGGCGCGCGCCAGGAAAGACGCGTTGTCCCCGTCTCCCCGGCTACTCATCCTGCACGCGGTCGGCGCGGCGGTTACCCTCCTGATCGCTACCCTGATAATCGCCCGCGTCTAACCCGCTAGGCGTCGGCCAGCAGCGTCGGCATCGACCGCAGCGACGCGACGGTCCGCCTGGAATTCTCGGCCGCGGCCACAAGCGCGCTGAACAGCCGGAAGTCCTGACCCTGCTCGGGGTGCCACTGCACGCCCACGAGAAAGTCCTGCTCGCTGGTGCCCTCGATCGCCTCGATGATGCCGTCGTCCGCCCAGCCGACCGCGGTCAGCCCGTCACCGACCCGGTCGACCGCCTGGTGGTGGTGTGTCGGCACCTCGAAGTACTCAGCGCCAGGCAGGATGCCGTCGAGGGTCCTGCCGTTGGTGACGCGGACCTTGTGCACTCCGAAGCCGGCGGGGGTGCCGCTGTGCGCCTCGTGTCCGACCAGGTCGGGAATGTGCTGGTGCAGCGTCCCGCCGCAGGCGACGTTGAGCACCTGCATGCCGCGGCAGATGCCGAGCAGCGGCACGCTCATCCTGATGGCCGCCTCGGCTACCGCCAGTTCCCACACATCGCGGTCGGGGGCGTTCACCTCGGTCTTGGGGTGCTTGGCGGCGCCGTAGATGGCCGGGTCGAGGTCGCCGCCACCGGCGATCACCACTCCGTCGAGCACCGCGACGGTGGCCTCAGCCTCGGCCGCGTCGCCGCCGGGCGGGAGCAGCACCGGCCGTCCGCCGTTGGCGCGGATCGACGTCACGTAAGTCCACGGCAGCAGGGCACCTTCCTCAGACCAGCCACGCCAGTCGGCTTTGGTGTGGTATGTGGTGATGCCAATCGTCGGCGCCATTTGTCCCCTTCGCGGTGATGGAAAAGCACCGATCCGCCTACACGCCCCGCTGCGCGGACCCGTCTAACTACCCGGGAATGCCGGAAACTCACACAGCCAAATGCGGGAAGGCGGGCGAGATGCCGAAAATGAGGGTACTCGCGACGC
Organism: Trebonia sp.; assembly: GCA_035571275.1. Taxonomy (GTDB): domain Bacteria; phylum Actinomycetota; class Actinomycetes; order Streptosporangiales; family Streptosporangiaceae; genus Trebonia. The sequence continues at coordinate 13,720 of DATMKQ010000105.1, read as the reverse complement.
GCCCGGGATAGCGGCCGATCCCGAATACTGCTAAGGGTCGCCACCCAAATCGCGCGTCTCAGTGGTAACGATGTTACTGCGCGCTAAGTTCCACCTGTTTCTGCTGCGGCGACCCGCCCGAACGCCGCCCAGCCCCCATTTCGGACAGGGTAATTAGCACGGAATATCGTCCGTCCCGGGGGGCGGAGGATCTTCCACGCTGTCTGACCTGGCCCGGATCGGCGTTACCGCCGGGGCAGAAGTTACCTGCGGGGCCGGGAGCCGACGGAGAACTGTTACCGGGAGGTGCGTAGCGCCGCTAGTTTTCGTTCCAGGTAGCGCTTCTCGGGGATGTTGGTGGCGTACTTCGCGGCCGTACGGTAGTCCTCGGCGGCCGTCTCACGGTCACCGGCCATCTCGTGCAGGTGGCCGCGGACCGCGTGGTACCTGTGGTGCCGGCTCAGCGCTCCGGCCAGCTCGCCGGTCGCGGCGAGACCGGCCTGTGGGCCGCGCACCATCGCGATGGCGACCGCGCGACCGAGCGACACCATCGGCCCCGGCGAAACCCTGTCCAGCAGCTGGTACAGCGCGAGCACTTCGGCCCAGTCGGTGTCCTCGACGCTGGCCGCCTCGTCGTGCACCGCGGCGATGGCCGCCTGGATCTGGTACGGGCCAAGGGCCTTGGTGGTGGCCAGGGTCTGCTCGGCAAGTGCCGTCCCTTCCGCGATCAGCGGCCGGTCCCACTTGGCGCGGTCCTGCTCCGCCAGCGGCACGAGGATCCCGCCCGGCGCCGTTCGCGCTGCCCGTCTGGCGTCGGTGAGCAGCATCAGCGCCAGCAGGCCGGCGGTCTCCGCGTCGCGAGGCAGCAGCATGCGCAGCAGCCGGGTCAGCCGGATCCCTTCGGTCGCCAGGTCGGTGCGCACCAACCGCTCGCCGCCGGACGCCGTGTAGCCCTCGTTGAATATCAGGTAGAGGATTTGCTGGACGGTGCGCAGCCGCTCGTCTCTTTCGGCCGGACCGGGCATGGTGAAGCGCGCGCCGGCCTCGCGAATCTGCTGCTTGGCCCGGCTGATCCGCTGCGCCATCGTCGCGTCGGACACCCCGAACGCCCTGGCTATCTCCCCCGTGCTCAGCCCGCCGACGGCCCGCAGCGTGAGCGCGACCTGGGAGGACGGGCTGAGCGAGGGGTGACAGCACAGGAAGAGCAGGATCAGCGTGTCGTCGTGGTCGGCGGGCCCGGTCAGGCTCACGTCCGCCCCGGCGAGCACCGCGGGCGGGGTGGCGGCGACGACCGCGTCCTCACGCCGCCGCCGCGCCGACTCGCTGCGCAGCATGTCGGTGAGCCGTCTGGTGGCGACGGTGAGCAGCCAGCCGCGCGGGTTGCCGGGTGTCCCGGACGCGGGCCATTGCGTCGCCGCGTCGAACAGGGCCTCCTGCACCGCGTCCTCGCAGAGGTCCAGCCCGTCGAAGCGGCGCATGAGCACGCCGAGGACCTGCGGCGCGAGCTCGCGCAGCAGGTCCCCGGCGCCTTCATCGCCGTTCATCGAGCGGGTGCGGCTGTCGGCCGCGGCTCAAACGACGCCCATGTCGACGCCGGTCTCGCGGGACGCTTCGTGCAGGATCGGCCAGAGCTCCACGGGCCGGTACTTCGCCGCCGGCATTTCCGCCGCGATCTCCAGCGCTCTCTCGTCGCTGTCAACGTCGAGCAGCCACCAGCTGGCCAGGTACTCCTTCGTCTCCAGGTACGGGCCGTCGGTGACGGCCGGCTGCCCGCTGGTGACCCGGATCAGCTTGGTCAGCGCGGCGTCCGCCACGCCGTAGGAGCCGAGCAGTTCGCCGCTGTCGTAGTACTTCTTGTTGAACGCGTCGAACTCGGCGATCTCCTGCTGGAGCTCCCCCGGGTCGATGGAGTTCCACAGCTCCTGGTTGCCGTAGATGATGAGCATGTACTTCATGGTCGTGCTCCTCGCTGTCGTTGCCTGCCGGGATGCTCGCGGCGGCCCGGCCTTCACTGACTGGTACGGTGCCGCTCACGCAATCTCGACATCGCCATCCATGATGCCGTCGTTTTCGCGGGCGGCTCACGGAGGTACGATCACGGCGGGCGAGACTGCGGGGGCAGACCGCGACGAAGGGAAGCTCCGGCACCGTGCTAACCAGGCGGCAGGCGATCACCCTGCTCGGTGGTGCTGGCGTGCTCGCGGGCGAGTCGGCGTGGCTGTCCGCCAGGCGGTCCGGGGTGGGCGGGTTGGGCGGGTTGGGCGGGTTGGGCGGGCAATATGAGGCGTCCTCCTGGCCGGACAGCCCGGCCTACGCCCCGGGTTACCCGCTCGGCAGCAGCGGCTACGCGCCGGATGGCACCGCGGGCCGCACCGCCGCATATCCGCTCGCGGCTGTCTCGCTGCCGGACAGCCCATTCCGCGCCAACCAGCTGCGCAACCTGAACTACCTGCTGTTCCTTGACCCGGAGCGGATGCTGCACACGTTCCGGCTGAACTACGGTGTGCCGTCCTCGGCGACCCCGTGCGGCGGCTGGGAAAGCCCCAACTTCAAGGTTCGCGGGCACACGACTGGTCACCTGCTGTCCGGGCTCGCGCTGAGCTACGCCAATACCGGAAACCCGCAGGCCAGGGCGATGGGGGAGTACCTGGTGGCGCAGCTCGCGGGGCTCCAGGCGATCGCGCCCTTGGCCGGGTACGCGCCCGGCTACCTGTCGGCGTTCCCCGAGTCCTTCTTCGACGTGCTCGAGGCGGGCGGCCCCGTCTGGTCGCCCTACTACATGATCCATAAGTACCTGGCGGGCATGATCGACCAGTATCAGCTGGCCGGCGTCGGCCAGGCGCTCGACGTGGCGATGCGGCTGGCCGACTGGGTGGACACGAGAACCGCCCGGCTGAGCTACGCGCACATGCAGCGGGTGCTCGAGGCCGAGTTCGGCGGGCTGCCCGAGGCGCTGGCGAACCTGTACTCCATCACGGGCCAGCACCGCTACCTGACCGTAGCGCAGCGGTTCTACCACGCGCGGTTCCTCGACCCGCTGGCGGCGGGTGAGGACCGGCTCGACGGCGAGCAGTGCAACGTGAACGTGCCGAAGATCATCTCGTGCCTGCGGATGTGGGAGGAGACCGGCGAGCAGAAGTACCTGGCCATCGCGCGGAACTTCTGGCAGATAGCCACCGGGCATCACTCCTACGTGATCGGCGGCCAGGGCAACTACGAGCACTGGTGCCCGCCCGACGTGGTGGCGGGCGCCCTGTCCAACCGCACCTGCGAGGGCTGCGTCACCTACAACATGCTCAAGCTGACCCGGTTGCTGCACTTCCACGACCTGGCGCGGACGGACCTGCTCGACTACTACGAGCGCGGGCTGTTCAACCAGATGCTCGGCGTCCAGGACCCGGACTCCTCGCACGGCTTCGTCTGCTACTACACCGGGCTGTCCGCCGGCGCGTTCAAGCAGCAGCCGCTGAACTACTTTCCGAGCGGGGACCCGGACGTGTACTCGACCGACTACGCCAACTTCACCTGCGACAACGCTACCGGCCTCGAGACGGCCGCGAAGTTCGCCGACACGATCTACTCGCGCGACGCCCGCGGCGTCTACGTCAACCTGTTCATCCCGTCCGAGGTCCGCTGCGCCGACCAGGGCATCACGCTGCGCCAGACGACCGGGTTCCCTGATGACCCGGTAACCCGGCTCACCGTGGTACGCGGTGCCGCTCCGATGATCCTGCGGGTCCGGGTTCCGTCCTGGACCGCGGGCGAGCCAACGGTGATCTTGAACGGCACCCGGCTCCGCGGCGGCGTTCTCGCCGCGAACCCGACAGGCGCGGGCGGCTGGGTCGTGGTCAGCAGGCACTGGCGGCCAGGCGACTGGCTACAGGTCACGCTGCCGATGCGCCTGGCCTTCACGCCAGCCCCCGACGTCCCCTCCATCCAGGCGGTCACCTACGGCCCGGTGGTGCTCACCGGCCTTTACGGTGCTAGCTACGCCGCCGCCGACCTGCCGCCCGGCCCCGGTACTCCGGCCGCCCCGTCAAGCGCCGTCTCCGGCGCCGCAGCCGACACGATCGCCCCGCTCCCGGTCCTCGACACCACCTCGATCCGCCGCGTGGCCGCGCAGCCCATGACCTTCGAAGCGACCGCCGACGATCAGCCGATCACCATGGTCCCGGTCGCCCGCGCCCAGCACGTGCCCTACACGGTCTACTGGCGGTCAGGGTAGCGGCCCGTAGAGAAACACCACGGGACGCTCGTTCTCGCCGCGTGGGGTTACGAGACCGGCGGGAGCCACTCACCCGTCCGCGCGGCGTGCTCGAGCCGTGCGCGTTCCTCATGCGTGTAGGACAAGCTCACGATGCCCTCGAGCGCCATCCGCGCGGCGGTGTTCACGATGTCCTCGATGTGTTCGTGCTCCACGGTGTGTCGCCTCCGGATGCGTCGCAAAAACCCCACATGAGGATATAACCGTACTATCACCCAGCGGTACTGTTTCGTGATCAGAGGCCCCGAACGTGCCGCGCTACCGCCACCAGGGACGTCGGCGTGCCTCCGCGACGTGCACCGCGGGCTCGATGACCATTTGCGCGGCCTGGCTCAGATGGTGCAGGTGCTCCTGCACCCACAGCACGTGCGGGTGGACGGATCCCGGCGCGCCCGTGGTCCCGGACCTGGGCACGGCCGGCCCCAGAATCGGTGGCGCGGCGACCGGCGCCAGCGGTCGCGATCGCCCGGTCCGCCCGACCTCGTCCGCCACCTGTTTGTAGAACCCGGCAAGCCCCGTGGCCTCCGATTGCAGCGCCACGCACGCCGGTGCGCCCGCGTACTCCTCCGACCCGGCCAGCGGCAGGCACGCGGCCCCTGGCGGGGCGCCCGGCGCCGTTTCCGCCTGCCGCAACGCGGCGAGCGATTGAGCGGTCAGCCGCAACCGCGTCGTCGCCATCACCAGCGTCCACAAGTCCTCTTTGCTGATCCGCTTGCTGCCCTGTTCGGCCAGGAGCCCGCGCACGGCGTCATCGAGCCGCAGTGCCGCGCCGATGGCGGGCGCGGCGGCGGCCGGCGGCAGCATTAGCTCGCTCAGCGCCCACTCCACCGCCTGCGTCAGGTAGTCCGCGCCGCGCCGGAACGCGTCCGCGAGGTCGTCCGCGACCACCGAGCCCGCCCCGCGCGGCCAGAACAGCACCCCGACCACCAGGCTGACGCCACAGCCGATCGCGACGTCCTCGACCCGTAGCAGTCCCACCTTCCACCCGGCGGGGGCGAGCAGGTTGAACAACACGACGATCGTCACGGTGAACGCAGCCTGCCCCACGAGAAACGGCGTCGTCCCCGGGGCGTAGGCAGCCACGAGCACCGCCACCGGCAGCGCCACCCACAGCGCGGTGTACGTGGTCCCGATCCCGAACAGCAGCAGCGCGCCAATGGCAAACCCGACGACGGTCCCGGCCAGCGCCCGCCACGCCGTCGCTCCGGTCGCCGACGCGCTGGTCCGCAGCACAGAAAGCGTCCCGAGCACCACCCAGAACCCGTGCTGGACACCGGAAACATCCGCGACCGCGACCGCCACGGCAAGGGCGAGCGCGCTGCGCAGGCTATTCAAGAACCATACGGAACGGACCGTGGCGTGTCTGGCCACCACCCTTGTCGCCCCCACCAGGCTGGCCACCGGCGGGGCGGAGCCGAGGCTGGACAGTCGCCCCGCTCCGTTCAGGAGAATGGGGGCAGGACTGATCGCGGTGCCGCTCGTTCCGTCAGACGCCGGAGCGGTGGCTTGCGCCCCGTTCAGGTTCAGCGGTGCGCTGCCGGGTGGCGTGCCGAGGGTCGCGGTGGCGGCGGTCGACGCCTGGCTGGCGGATCCGGTCGTGGCAACCTGGGCGGCGACGGGCGGGGCGCTGGCCGGGGACTGGCCGTACCAGTTGCGGCGCACCGCGGCGATGGTCTCAGGGGTGGCGCGGCGGGAGGCGATCAGCGCGTCGGCCGCCGCGCCGCGCGCGACGGTGGCGATCGCCTGGGCGTGCACGGCATGTGCCGCCGCTACCCTGGCATCGACCCCGGCGTCGTCGGCCTCTGACAGGTCGCGCAGCCTCGCCGCGGACCTGGCCCGTGCCGCCTCGATGCCATTGAAGTCAGGATCCACCGCCTGCCCGGACAGCAGCGCCTGCACATCGCCGAACATCGTCGCCGCGGCGCGCAGCAGGTCACGGTCGGCCGGGCAGGTCAGGGTCATATCGATGTGCCCGTCGAACATGTCGGCGATTTGCGCGGCACCCCATTCGAGCGACTGGACGAGCCCGCCGAGCGCCTGGTCGGCGGTCGCCAGGCCGGTCGGCCGGTACGGGGCGGCGGTGAACGCGGCCATCAGCTTGTCCCTGGCCGCGCGCACGGCCTGCGGCTGCATGGCCTCCCCGGCCGCGGCGACCCGGACGCGGCCGGCGAGTTCCCCGGCCAGTTCGGCCGCGGCGGCGCGGAGCCTGTCGCCGGGGGTCGGCGGGGACAGCAGCAGCACGGCAGCGGTGCCGACCACCGACGCCAGCCACCAGCCTTCGAGCCGGGACGGAATCATGGCCGCGTTACCAGCCGAGGCGACCGGCAGCACGTACGCGAACATGGCCGCGGTGGAGCCGGACACGGCGTTCGGGCCCGCGACTCCGGCGAAGAAGATCGCGAACGTCACCGGGATCGTGACGAGCGCGGCGAGCCAGGTGGTGCCGCTGACGAGCGTGCCGATGATGAGGGCGAGGCTGCCGGTGACGGCGAGCCCGGTGTGGGCGATGAGTTTGTCTTTTCTCGTGCCGCCGAAGTTGGCGATCACAAGCGTCGCGAACCCGCCGAACGTCGCGAACAGCGCGACCTGCGGATTGTCGATGACCTTATCGGACAGCGCGAACAGCGCGGGGACGACGATGGTCGCTCGCGCCGCGCGCATCGCGGCGGGGACCGACCAGACTGGTTTCCACCAGGGCTGTGCCATTTCAAAATCCTACGGACTGGCCAGCGCGGGCGGCACCATCCCCCGGCTATTGCGCGAGCAGCGCCGTCACCGCCGCGCGCAGCGGCTCCATCCGCTGCGCGGCGCGGCCGCGCGCGGCGGCCAGGTCGACCATGGCGGGCTCCGCCACTTCGAGGTAGGCCTTGATCTTGGGTTCGGTGCCGCTCGGGCGGACGACCGCTCTGGCTTGCGGCAGCGTGTAGCTGAGCACGTCCGACGGCGGCAGCCCGGTTCCCTGGCTGGTGTAGTCGGTGGTCTTTTCGACCGGCCAGCCGCCAAGCGCCGTCGGGGGAGCGGCCCGCAGCCGCCGCATCACGCCCGCCGGGTCGGGGATGCGCAGCGACAGCTGCTCGGTCAGGTGCACGCCGTGAGCTCGTTCGAGGTCGTCGAGTTCATCGGTGAGAGACCTGGTGTCCGCCTTGGCGGCGGCGGTCATGGCCAGCACGGCGAGCGCCGCGCCGATGCCGTCCTTGTCGCGAACCGCCTGCCCGACCTCGTAGCCGAGCGCCTCCTCGTACCCGAAGACGAACGTCGCGCCTGGTTGACCGTCGGCCGCCCTGGCGATCCACTTGAACCCGGTGAGTGTTTCCTCGCACCGCGCGCCCGCCTTGGCCGCGATCTTGGACAGCAGCGTGGAGGAGACGATCGTGGTGGCGACGACCCTGTCTTGCGCCGCGGGAGTCTGGCTGTCAAGCAGGAAAGCGCCGAGCAGCGCCCCGACCTGGTCGCCTTTCAGTTGCCGCCAGCCGCCGTCGGCGGTCGGGACGGCGACGGCCAGCCGGTCTCCGTCCGGGTCGCTGGCGAGCACCAGGTCCGCGCCTTGCGCTCGCGCGTCGGCGAGCGCGAGGTCGAGGGCGCCGGGCTCCTCGGGGTTGGGGAACGACACCGTGGGGAAGTCCGGGTCGGGCTTGCCCTGTGCGGCCACGACGTGCGGCGCCGCGAACCCGGCCCGCTGGATCGCGCGCACCATGAGCTCGCCGGCCACCCCGTGCATCGGTGTGTAGACAACCGTCAGGTCCGTGTCGGCCGCCGCCCCGGCGGCGGCCTGGCCGACGATGGCGTCCAGGTAGGCCGCCGCGACCTCGTCGCCGTGCCGGGCGATCAGCGGGTCGTTCAGGTTCGCCGTGCGGACGGCGGAAAGCGGGCCGAGGTCGGCGATCCGCCCCTCGATCTCGGCGTCCACTGGCGGGATGACCTGCGCGCCGTCGCTCAGGTACAGCTTGTACCCGTTGTCCGCGGCCGGATTGTGGCTTGCCGTTATCATGATCCCCGCGTCGGCGCCGAGGTGCAGGACCGCGAACGCGAGCAACGGCGTTGGTCCGGGCCTGGGGAGCAGGTGTACCCGGATCCCGGCGCCCGCCAGCACCCGAGCCGCCTCGTCCGCGAAGTCCGCCGACCGGTGCCTGGCGTCACATCCAACGACGACCGCCGGCGTGGTTGCACTCGCCGCGTCGAGCAGCCACCCCGCCACCGCCGCGGTCGCGGCCCTGACCACGGCGCGGTTCATCCGGTTCGGCCCTGCGCCGACCGCCCCGCGCAGCCCGGCGGTCCCGAACGTCAGCCGCCCCGTGAACCGATCCCGCAACTCCGCTTCAGCATCCGCGGCGTCGGCGGGGTTGACGCCGCCGTCGCCGGTCTCGGCAAGATCCAGCAATCCCCGCAGCTCGGCTTGGTCACGCCGATCCGGATCGTCCGCGATCCACGCCTCGATCGCGTCGATCGCCTCGCGCAACTCCGCCCCGATCGCCACTCGCACCCGCCCCCTGAACTGCCCGCCTCCGGCATCCATTCTGCGCCAGCGTGTCAGGACTTGACGTAAGGGACACCTTCGGCGCGCGGACCGCGGACCTTGCCGACCAGGCCCGCCACCACGACGATCGTCACCACGTACGGGGTGAGCAGCAGCAGGTTGGACTGGATCGGCACGTTGATCGACGACAGGATCGACTGCAACTGGGTCGTGAACCCGAACAGCAGTGCCGCCCCGATCGCGCCGAACGGCGTGTACCGTCCGAAGATCATCGCGGCCAGTGCGATGTACCCCTCGCCGGAGGACATGTCAGGCCCGAACGAGCCGACGGAACCGACCGTGAAGTACGCGCCGCCGATCCCGGCGATGAGCCCGGCGAGGATGACGTTGCGGTACCGCAGCGACAGCACCCTGATGCCCACGGTGTCCGCCGCCACCGGGTGCTCGCCGATCGCCCGGGTGCGCAGCCCCCACCGCGTGCGGAACAGCCCGATCTGTATCCCTGCCAGCAGCACGTACGTGATGTACAGGAAGATCGTCGCGTCGAAGAAGACCGGTCCGATGATCGGGATGTCGCCGAGCCCGGGGATCTTTATAGGGTTGAAGGTGTTCGGGTTGTTCAGCGTGTTGCCGTACGGCACCATGATCGCGTTGTACAGGTACCCGGTCAGGCCGAGCACCAGCGTGTTGAGCACGACGCCGAGCACGATCTGGTCGACGCGGTAGGCGATCGCGAACAGCGCGAGCAGCACCGCCACCAGGGATCCGGCCAGCGCGCCACAGACCAGGCCGAGCCACAGCGACCCGGTGACGGACGTCGCGATCGCGGCGCAGAACGCGCCGAGCAGCAGCTGGCCCTCGATGGCGATGTTCACCACGCCTGAGGTGGAGCAGATCACGCCGGTCAGGGCGCCGAGCATGATCGGAATTGAGACGTCCAGCGTGCCCGATAGCAGGTTCACCACGTTGAACGGGATCGATTGCCCGCCATCGGCCCAGGCCAGCAGCGCGATGATGAACAGGAACAGCACGACACCGACGATCACCCGCCGCCAGACGCGTCCCAGCCGGATAATCCCGAGCACGTCGAGTAGTCGCACGACCGCCAGGACAAGCGTGATGGCGCCGCACACGTAACAAGTGACCGCCGCGGCCAGCGTCAGGTTCGGCACGGAGACTTTAGCGAACTCGGGCGTGAACGAGAACGCGGCGTCGTGGTGCGAGTGCACACCGAAAACCAGGATGTTCACGAGTCCGAACACCACGTACGTGATCGGCGCCGCGAACCGGCCACCCCAGTGCGCTGCGCCGGCGCCGACGGACGGACCGGGAGTCAGCAGCACGGGCAGGCGCTCGGCGGAAGCAGGCGAAGTCACGCGTTCCACCCCTTGGACATCGTGGTGCTGACCCCTCGCGCTCGTGCGGCGCGCACCCGGTAAATGGTTCTGACCAGCGGCGGGGCGGCCACGAAGAGCACGATCAGCGCTTGCAGCACCTGCACGATCTGCACCGGGGTGCCGGTGGCGGTCTGCATAGCGGGCGATCCCGCGTGCAGCGCGCCGAATAGCAGCCCCGCCAGCACCACGCCGCCTGGCCTGCCTAGCCCGAGCAGCGCGACGGTAATCGCGTCGATGCCGTAGGTGCCATAGCTCTGCGGGTTGAGCGTGAAGTCCGTGCCCAGGATGACCGAGGCCGCGGCCAGCCCGGCGAGCCCGCCGGCGATCGTCATCACCAGGGCCCAGTTTCGTTCCACGTTCATCCCGGCGACCCGCGAGGCGCTGGTGTTGGAGCCGATGCTGCGGAACTCAAACCCGGTGGTGGTCCGGTTGAGTAGCCACCACACCGCGAAGGCGGCGGCCAGCGCGATCAGGAAGCCGGCGTTGATGCGCAGGTGCGTCCCGGCCAGCAGCGGCAGGTGGGCATCGGACGTGATCGGCAAGGTGATCGCGTTCGACCCCCCGGGCGCCTGCATCAGCGAGTGCGAGGACAGCACGTAGGCCAGGAAGTACAGCATGACGTAGTTGAGCATGATCGTGGTGATCACCTCGTGCGCCCCGGTACGCGCCTTGAGTTCGCCGGCCAGCCAGCCGAGCGCGGCTCCGCCGACGAACGCCCCGATAACGCAGACGACCACGTGCACGAAGAACGGCATGTTGTAGGCGTAGCCGAGCCACGCGGCCATGACGGCGCCGCCGATGAACTGGCTCTGCCCGCCGATATTGAACAACCCGGCCTGGTACGGCAGCGCCACGGCGAGTCCGGTGAGGATCAGCGGTGTCGCCTGCACCGCGGTCTCGGACAGCGGGTTGAACACCGCGGACAGGAAGCCGTCGTGCACGGCCGTCGAGAACGACGCCTGCTGGAACAGCGCCGCGACCGTATGCGGGTTGAACACCGACCCCTGGAACAGCGCCACGTATGTGCCCGCCGCGACGTCCCAGGCCTGCGCGACCGCGTTCCCTGGCGCGGAGAAGAAGTCCCCCCAGGCGTGCAGCACCCCGGTGTTGGTGAACGCGGCCAGCAACCCCCCGATTATGGCGGCGCTGAACAGGGCGAGCACCGTGATCGTGACGGTGTTCTCCTGGATAGCTTGCAGAAGAATTTGCCCGAACGGAGAGTGCTTACTCTCCTGGGTATCGTTCTCCGTCGGGCCGGGAGGGGGCGCGGGTGGCTCCGTCGCGGGCGGCGGGGCTGTCATGATTCCTCCTGCGAGGCGGTCGCTTCTGGTTCGCCGGCCGTCGCGCCGTCCGGTGCCGCGCTGCCGTCTATGTCCATGTCGGGCAGATGGCCAGGTGCGAGCGCGTGGCCGCCGTCCGCGCCGCCGGCCATCAGACGGCCGAGTTCGGCGGTCGGCACGTCGGGATCGCGGAAGCCGGTGATCTTGCCTTCGTACATGACCGCGATCCTGTCGGCGAGGGCGTAGATCTCGTCAAGTTCGGAGGAAACGATGATCACGGCGACGCCGTGGTCGCGCTGTTGCACGATCCTGCGGTGCACGAACTCGATGGAACCGACATCGAGGCCGCGGGTTGGCTGGCTGGCGATAAGAACCTTGTGCTCGCGCCCGACCTCCCTGGCCAGGATGACCTTTTGCTGGTTGCCGCCGGAGAGCGTGCCTGCCTGGGTGCCGGGGGAGTCGGTGCGGATATCGAACTCCTGGATCCGCTCTTTGGCGTTCTCGCGGATGGCGGGGATGTTCAGGTTCAGGCCGGACGCGTATGGCCGGCGATCGTACGTGTCGAGAATAAGATTCTCAGCTACGGAGAACGGACTGACGAGGCCGTCCTCCGTGCGGTCTTCCGGGACATAGGCGACGCCCGCACGCAGCCGGGTCCGCGGTGACGCGCGGGTGAGGTCGCGGCCGTTCAGCCGCACCGTTCCCGCGAACGTCGGCCGCAGGCCCATCAGCGCCTCGCACAGCTCCGTCTGACCGTTGCCCTGCACACCGGCGATGCCCAGGATCTCCCCGGTCCGGACCTGGAACGACAGTCCGTTTACCGGCAGGTCGCCGTGCTCCCCTGCCACCATCAGGCCGTCGACCTCCAGCATGACCTCGCCGGGCCTGGCGGCTTCTTTGGTCACCCGCAACTGCACGTCCCGGCCGACCATCAGGGTGGCCAGGTCGTCCTCGGTGGCCGGCGGCGTACGCTGGCCGACGACCTTGCCGCGGCGCAGCACGGTGATCGTGTCCGCGATCGCCTGGACTTCCTTCAGCTTGTGCGAGATGAAGATGACGGAGGTCCCGCCGTCGCAGAGCTGGCGGATGATGCGGAACAGCTCCTCGGTCTCCGCCGGGGTGAGCACCGCGGTCGGCTCGTCGAGGATCAGCACGTTCGCCCGTCTCACCAGCGCCTTGACGATTTCGACTCGCTGCTGGATGCCGACTGGGAGCTCCTCGACCATGGCGTCGGGGTTGACGTCGAGGCCGTAGCGGTGCGACAGGTCGGCGACATCGCGCCGGGTCTTGCGCCGGTCGAGGAGGCCGACCCGGTCGGCCTCCTCGATGCCGAGCGTGACGTTTTCCGCGACCGTGAAGACCGGCACCAGCATGAAGTGCTGGTGCACCATGCCGATGCCGGCCGCGATCGCGTCGCGCGGCGAGCCGAACTTCACCGGCTTGCCGTTTATCAGGATCTCGCCCTCGTCGGGCTGGGTCAGCCCGTACAGGACGTTCATCAGCGTGGTCTTGCCCGCCCCGTTCTCGCCGAGGAGGGCGTGGACCTGGCCAGGGGCCACCGACAGGCTGATCCCGTCGTTTGCCGCGAGCAGGCCGTACCTCTTGGTGATGCCCCTGAGCTCAAGTTCCACGTACGTTCGACCGCGCTTAGACCGGGCTCTTGGTCGGCGTCTTGATGGTGCCATTCTCGATGCCGGTCTCGATCGTCTTCAGCTCGCTCTGCAGCGAGGCCGGGACCGAGCCAGAGAAATCGTGGAACGGCGAGAGCACGGCGCCACCGTTGGCCAGCGTGCCGACGTAGGTGCCGCCCTTGAACGTGCCGCCCGCCGCCGTGGTCACGGCGTTCTTCACCGCGGCCTGGATGCCCTTGGTCACGCTGCTGATGAAGTACTTGCAGTACTGCGCGGCGCTGATGCAGCCGTCGGTGTCAACCCACAGCATGTTGACGTGCCCGCCAGCGGCGTCCGCGTCCTGGACCGCCTTGGCGGCGCCAAGGCCCACGTTCCCGGCCACCGGGAAGATGACGTCCGCGCCTTCGCTGATGAACGTCTGGGTAACCGTCTGGCCCTTCGTCTGGTTGGTGAAGTCACCGGTGAAGGAGCCCTTCTGGGTCTGCTCGTTCCAGCCAAGCACCTGGACGTTGGTGTGGTGCTGCTGGTTGTAGTACTGCACGCCGTCCCAGTACCCGTCCATGTAGATCGTCACGGTGCCGAAGTCCTCACCGCCGAACGTGGCGACCTTGCCGGTCTTGGTCATGCCCGCGGCCAGGTAACCGCCGAGGAAGCCGTCCTGCACGGTGTTGAACACCAGCTGGTCGATGTTGGTG
>DATMKQ010000104.1:0-3898 GCA_035571275.1 Trebonia sp. | reverse complement strand
AGCGCCTCCCAGGCGCGCTGGTACCGCACCCTTGGGTCGATCCAGTGCCACGCCGTGGCCGCGAACACCAGGCTGACCGGTTCGCCCGGCCGCCAGTCCTCGAACCGTCCCGCTATCACTTCGACGTCGAACCCGGCCAGGTTCCTGCGGGCGACCGCGGCGAGCTCGCTGCCCAGCTCCAGGCAGGTGATACTGAACCCGCGCCGGGCCAGCGGCAGCGTGGCTTTGCCCGTGGCGCAACCCACCTCCAGCAGCCGGTCACCCGGCGCCAGCCCGGCCAAGACGTTCAGGTCATCGAACAGCGCCTCGGGATAGTCGGGGCGGACCCGGTGGTAGATCTCCGCCGCCTGGTCAAACGTCTCCCGCAGCCGCTCACGCCGAGCATCGGACCGCACCGGGGCCAGTATAGGGATGACCCGTACTATGCAAAGGTGGCGGCCTGTGCGGGAGTGGTGCTGGCCGGCGGTAGATCGGCCCGGATGGGCACCCCCAAGGCCGCGCTTGAGTGGCACGGGTCGACGCTGCTTTGCCGCACGGTAGGGATCATGGCTCGTGCGACGAGCGGATCGGTCGTGGTCGTCCGTGCCCCCGGCCAGGATCTTCCGGAGTTGCCGGAAGGCACCTTGGTCGCCGACGACCCGCGCGAAGGCAGAGGCCCGGTGCAGGGTATTGCCGCCGGCCTGGCCGCGCTGACCGGACGTGCCGACGTCGCGTTCGTCAGCTCCACCGACCTTCCTTTCCTGCATCCGGCGTTCATCCGCCGGGTGCTCCACGTCTTGGACGAGAGCCAAGGCACGGATGTCGCCCTGCCGGTCGCCCGCGGGTACAAGCAGCCGCTGGCCGCCGCGTACCGCGTATCGCTCGCGGGAACTGCCGAGCGCTTGGTCCAGGAGGACCGGCTCCGGCCCGCTTTCCTCTTCGACGAGTGCCGGGTGGCAACGCTCGATGATGCGGCGCTGAAGCGGGACCCGATGCTGGCCGCGCTCGACCCGGATTTGGACTCGGTGCTGAACGTCAACACTCCCGAGGACTACGCGGCGGCCCGCGCCCGGCCGCAACCCGAGGTTACGATCCGGCTCTTCGGCGGTCTCACGAGGGGCGGTAACGCCAGCGGACCCCTCGCGGTCCGCGCCGCCACGGTGGGCGGCGCGGCCGACGCCCTGGACGTCGTGTTCGACCGGCATGTGACGGTAACGCTGAACGGCGACCGGATCACCGGCGACCGGGCGACACCGCTCGCCGCAGGCGACACCGTCTTCTTCGCGTCGGGTTAGTCGACCGCGCCGTCCATTGGACGGATCTCGATCACGTCACCGCTGGTGAACCGTCCCTGGCCGATGGGGATGCGCCACCATGCGTCGGCCTGAGAGATCCGGCTGACCGCCCCGGCGCCGTGGCCCGCACCTGGCGTGGCCGCGAAAGCCGGACCGTCTGAACGCGGGGAAGGGCTCAGCGCTACCGGGACCCACTCCTCCACGTCGGTCGCGGACGTCCAGTCGCAGCCGAGCAAGGCGCGCCGTGGCGTGGGATTGGCCCTCACGTTGCCTTGCAGCGCGGTGAGCATCGGCAAAGCGAACAGCTCGAAGACCACCGCAGCGGCGAGCGGGTATCCCGGCACCCCGATTACCGGGACGATCTTCGCCCCCTCGGCCTTGGCGTGGCCGAGCAGCACCGGGTGGCCCGGACGGACCGCGACGCCGCACGCGGTCACCCCGCCGACCTGCTCTAGCACCGCCGCCGTGTGGTCGTCACGCCCGGCGCTGGACCCGGCGAGGATCAGCACGAGGTCGGCTGTCGGTGCCACGCGTCGCACCTCGGCCGCAATCTCGTCCGCGTCGTCGGGCTGCACGCGAGCGGTCATGGGCCGGGCGCCGACCTGTACGGCCCGCGCGGCGAGCATGACGGAGTTGCTGTCGGCGACGTCGCCCTGCCGCAACGACGCCCCGGCCGGACGGATCTCGTCCCCGGTTGGGATGATCACCACCAAGGGCAGCCGGGCTACCTCAAGGGTGGCGTGACCCGCCGCGGTGGCGACGGCCAGATCGCCCGGCCGGAGCCTGCGGCCTGCGGAGACGAGCCTTGCTCCGGCACGGAAGTCCTCGCCCTGGGCGCGCACGTTCCCCCCGCTGGTAGCGGGACCGGTGATCACCGCGCCGCCGTCGGCCTGGATCTCGACTCGTTCCCGCTCGACCACCGTATCGGCACCTGCGGGCATCGGATCGCCGGTATCGATCCAGGTGAAACCCCCAGCGGGCAGCAGCCACCGTCCGCCCGGCGGGCTGCCCGTGCCGTGCTGGCCGTGCGGGGCGCTGATCGCGATCCCGTCCATCGCGGCGCAGCAGAAGCGCGGGGAAGCCCACCGGGCCCGCACCTCGGACACCGTCACCCGGCCGAGCCCGTCGCCTACCGACACCCGCTCTGGCACCGGCGAGCCGTGCCATCCGGCCCGCGAGCACGCTGTTATCCACCAGGCGTAGGCGTCCTGAGGGGCGAGCCGGGGGCGCCCGTCCCGTCGCGCCCGCGCGTCACCGTAAGACACGGTCACACCCAATCATTACCGCGGTCAAGGCGTACGACCTAGCCCTGCCCACGAGCCGTTCACGCCAGGATGCGGTGCGCTCCGGTGTAGACGTTCATGGACGGGCCGCGCAGGAACCCGACCAGGGTAAGGCCTGCTTCCTCGGCCAGGTCAGCGGCGAGCGAGGACGGCGCGGAGACCGCGGCGAGCAGCGGGACGCCGCCCAGGACCGCCTTCTGCACCAACTCGAAGGACGCGCGTCCGCTGACCAGCAGCACGCACCCGGCGAGCGGGAGCCGGTCCGTGAGGAACGCCCAGCCCACCAGCTTGTCCACGGCGTTGTGCCTGCCGACATCCTCGCGGATCGCGATGAGCTCACCGGAGCTGGTGAACAGTGCGGCGGCGTGCAGGCCGCCCGTGCTGGCGAACACGCGCTGTGCCTCGCGCAGCCGACCGGGTAGGCAGGCCAGCACCTGGGGCGAGAAAGTCGTCTCGTCCGCTGACAGCGCCGCCTGCGGGAGTACGCAGATGTCCTCGATGCTCGTCTTGCCGCACACCCCGCACGCGCTGGTGATCATGAAGTTGCGCCGGGCGGCCGAGGTGATCGCCACTCCGGGGGCGAGCGAAACGTCCGCGACGTTACCAAGCCCGTCATGGTTACCGTGACCGCAGGAGGTGCCGTCGCAGAGCTTGATTTCGACGATGTCGCCGGGCGAGCGGACTATGGCCTCGCTGACCAGGAACCCGGCGGCAAGCTCGATGTCGTCGCCCGGCGTGCGCATCGTCATGGCCAGCGCGGCACCGTCCGCCCTGATGCCGAGCGGTTCCTCGGCCGCGAGCAGGTCGGCGCGCGCTGTCGCGCCACCCGGCTTGCCCTCAGCAGGCACCGTCAGCCGCAAAACCCGCCGTCTTGCCGTACGCCCGGACAACTGCCTGTCCTTCCGGTTGGAGTCCTCCCCCAACAGAGTAAACGCGGCCAACTAAGCCAGCTCGCCGCACACCGTCCGCCCGCAGCGGGCCTCCTCCAGTTGGAGGCCGACCCGCTCGAATCAGGACCAGCGGCGGGCCTGCCGCTGCGGCCGCGAAGTCCGATTTCCGCCAGCGTTAGGGGCGGCTGGCGGGCAGGCTGGATAGCATGACACAGACGACACAGATGCTAGCGACGCAGGTCGGCACGCTTAGCTACCTGGCGATCCCGGCCGAAGAGCTGGACGCGATCAGGATGGCGGGACGGGACGAGGCGGGCAACGTGCTGGAGATCCAGGTGCCCGCCGAGGGCGGGGCGCCGCTGCGGTGCTGCCTGCGCGAGGCGCGGGCCGGCGAGCGGCTGCTGCTGATCGCCTACACCCCGCCGGGGACCGCGGGCGCGTACGCCGAACG
>DATMKQ010000103.1:0-4057 GCA_035571275.1 Trebonia sp. | reverse complement strand
TCTCGTAGACCACCGCGCCGCTTGACGTATAGTGCACGGCTTCGGTCGGCACCGTGGTCACATTGCTGAGTTGCTTGACGATAAGGGTGACCGTCGCGCTGGCGCCCGGGTACAGGCCGCCGGGGTCGCCGGTGACCGCGATCGTGACCGGGTAGGTGGCCACCCCCGACGAGGTGTCAGCGATCAGGCCAACCGAGTTCACCGTGCCGAAGACCGGCGTGGCCGCGCCGTCGGGGACGATCACAGCCTGGTCGCCAGTCTGCACCAAGCCGACCTGGGTGTCGTCCACCGTCCCGTTCACTATGTAGGAGGTGGTCGAGATGACTACCACCTGTGCGCTCGACGCATCGCTTGACCCGGAGCCGGACGAGCCGTTCGTCGATGCTTCGGCCGAACCGGCGGCGTTCGAAGAGCCCGCACCTGAGCCGCCGGAGCCGCCTGAGCCACCAGAGCCGCCTGCCCCGGTGCTGCCGCCGCCCGAACTGCCGCTGCCGGAAACCTGCTGATCGACCGACAAGTTCAGCGCCGCCACCACACCGTTGATCGGCGACGTCAGTTTGGCCTCGGCGAGGGCTTGCTCGGCGTCCGTGACCTGGTTCTCGGCGGCAGTCACCGCCGCCTGGTCAGCAGTCAGTTGTGCGCTGGTGACCCCCGACCCGGCAGCCTCGTCTGAGGACAGCTTCGCGGCATCAGACGCCTCTGTCGCCTTCGCCTGCGCGACGTTTGCCGCCAGCGACGCCGAGTTCACCGTCGCTAGCACCTGACCGGCCTTGACCTTCTGTCCGACCGTGACGGCGACCGAGGTGACCTGACCGGATGCCGCGAAGTTCAGGTTCTCTTGCTGTGCCGGTTCGATCGTCCCGGTCGAGGACTCAGTTTGCCGCAGTGTGCTCGACTCGGCAGCGACCAACTGATAGGTCGGCGTCGAGGCGGATGATCCCCTGGTCGCCCAGAATCCGCCACCCGCCGCACCCAGTACGACGATGACGCCACCAGCGAGGATCACCCGTCGCCTGCGCCACCCTGGGCTGGCCCTATGCCGAAGCCGAGCCCTGCGGCCTTTCGGCGAGGGGCCCATTGATGGCTCGGGGGCCGACGCCGGCATTCCGAACAAATCCGGGGCAGTGCCCGTCACGGCACATCACCATCCTTGACAGTTACCCCAACGTCTGCTCCGTCGTGACCGAAGGGACCGCGCCAGGGCATACATCCGGTGTGACACGGCTACCTTCCGCCGATCCTCGGTCGCGTCTAGGTTCTTAGATCGTCTCCGTGAGAACCGTGGCGCCTATATCTGAACGCAAGCTGAGCAGAGTCCAAGAAGTTGCTCCAAGCAGGCCCAAGCGCTGCGGACGATGTCGATGTCGCGGACGCATGCTTCGAAGGAGTAGTCGGTGGAGCGCTGGGGCTTGCCGCGGGTGCGTTCGTCCAGCGCCTGCCGGTACCTCGTCCGCCGCGAACGCGACCAACGCCGCCGCGAGCGCGACCTCGTCGACGACGACATCTGGTACCAGGCCATGATCGGGAGCGCCCGGTCCACCGCCCAGCTCGTCCAGACCGCACGCTAAGGCGTCGCTATCCTCGGCCCTGGCACCCCGGCCGCCACCCGGCTGGAGAACATCGGCCGCTTCCTCGACTTCGTAGCCGAGAACATCACCCGCGCCGCCGAACAAGCCCGCGACGTCCTCTGTACGAAAGCCGAAACGACCTCACCCGGCATGGGTCCGGTCACCGACTCCGAAGTTCCCGAGGGGCCAACCCGACGATGACAGGCGGGCAATCAGTCCGCAACCCTCGAGGGTGTCGTAGAAGGTCACTGGTCCGGGGCGGCCATTACCTCGTCGCGCAGCAATGAACCGACCCACTCGTCAACTCGCACGCCGCGGCGGACACGCCGTTTGCGCAGCGTCCCCTCGATGAGGAATCCGGCCTTCTCCGCGACCCGGCGAGAAGCGACATTGCCCGCTTCGCAGCGCCACTCGATGAGTTCGATGCCCGCTGTCGTGACGGCCCACTGGCAGACCGCCCGGACCGCGGTGGTGGCGACGCCTCGCTTGCGGGCGCGCGGATCGACCCAGTACCCAACTTCAGCCGCGCCAGGTTCTCCCAGGCGCAGGCCGACCCGGCCCAGCCGGGTGGCAGTGGCGGCATCCTCAGCAACGAACTCAACCTGGCGGCCGTCATCCCAGCCGGCGATGTAGTCCTGCTCGACGTGGGATGTCGCGTCTTCAAGCCGGTAGGGCGAGGGAACCTGCATGAAGCGCCGCAGTACGGGGTCCCGCGACACCTCGTAGACCCAGGGGATGTCGGCGGGGGTGAACGGGCGTAGCGTCAGCCACCCGGCCGTGATTGTCTGCCTGTCCATGACAGCAGTCTGCCCCACCGCGCCCGTACCGCGAGCGCACACCCTCACGCCCGCCACTTGGCATCAAGTCGCCTGCGGAGGTACGTCTCCTGGCCCCAGATCTGCCGTCAGCCATCGTTCCGGACGTAGGTAGATCGCGACCTGCTCACCCAGTTCGCCTTCGACAAACTCGATGTAGGCCCGGACCTTGTCCGGCGGCAGGTATCGCGCGGCGATCTCCCGCAACAGCTCATCGGTCCCCGGTACCGTGCGAGTGACCGGTCCCTCCACCGATACGTACCGCACGGTGGGCATGACCCGATCGACCATCAGGGTGAAACGCCCGGCAGCCTCGACGAGGCGAGTCTTCCGGGAGTTGGCCTCAGTCAGGACCCACGCCTCCCCGCCCGGTGTGTACTGGTACCAGATCGGGATGGTAAACGGGCCGCGGCCTTGACTGGCCGACACCGACAAAGCCGCGACGTGCGGCTCGGCCAGGAAGAGTTCGCGATCGCGTACAGACAAGCTGCTATCTGCCATGAGCCCGAGCCTAGGCGGGGGTACTGACAATCTGCGTGACGGAAGCGGCAGTGGGGTGAGTTCCAGCAGGTCAGACGGCGCTCGCCTGGTTGTACGGGTAACGACCAGACGAGCCACGGTGGCTGTGAGGTCTGCGTCGTCAGCCCTTGCTCTTGGCGCGGTGGGCGGCGGCCTTGACCCGGCTCTGGCAGCGCTTGGAGCAGAACCGCTTTCCGAGGTTGTACGAGGTGTCGATGTACACCCGGTCGCAGGGGTCAGCTTGGCAGACGCCAAGGCGGCCTGCGAGGTCGGAACCGATGGCCATCCCGAGGCCGGCGGCGATGCCGGCGCCCCAGCCGACGACGATACTTGTGTCGCGGCCATGGAAGTGAAGGGTCCAGCCGCCTCCCCGCGCGGGGTCTAGGCGGGGAGCCGCGCCGAATTCTTCGAGCAGGTCATTGACTATGCAGGCGGCGCTTGCCACATCGCCGGACGAGCTTGCCGTGAAGACCTCGCGGACTCGTTCCGCGAGCGCTGTCAGCGCGTTTGCCTGGTCCTCGGTGAGGGCCGGCCGGTAGTCGTCGCGCTCGAGCACCGTGCGGACGGCGTCAGCCCGGTGGCCGATCGGCGGCGGCTCTACTGGCCGGGTGCCGTCATGCCCCGCTGTCAGCGCGTTGACCAGACGGCACGCGACGTCGGTGACTACCCATACGTGACTGTTGAAATGTATTTGACCAGTCATTCGTCCTTCGAGTACCGTCTCGCTCATGACTGATATTATGCCATTTGCCAGTCATGGAGGTGGCGGCTGGCCGCGCCCTGTACGGGCGCTCGTGCTGGCCCGTGCCGTCAATCAGCTCGGCGCCTTCGCGATGTCATTCCTGGCCGTCGAGCTCGTACACGTCTATGGCGCCTCGCTCGTCACCGCCGGGTGGGTGGTCGCGCTCTTCGGCCTTGCCACGGTGCCATCACGGCTGGCCGGCGGGCGAATGGCCGACCGCTTCGGGCGACGCCCGACGATCGTGCTCGGGCTCCTCGGCTGCAGCGTTTCATTGCTCGTCATTGCCGTCTCGCCCGGTGTCGGCGGAGCGGCGGTGGGGGCCGCGCTGCTCGGCCTCGCCTTCGAGATCTACGAGCCGCCCAGCCAGGCGCTACTCGCCGAGATGGTGGCGCCTGAGCGGCGTCCGCAGGCCT
>DATMKQ010000102.1:0-22813 GCA_035571275.1 Trebonia sp. | reverse complement strand
TGTCGTGGATCGCGCTCGCGGCGCTAGCGGCTGTGGCGTGGGTGGTGACCATAATGCTGGCCAGGGACATGGGCAACGGGCCAGGGACGATGGGCCTGGCGCTGCTGCCCTTTGTCGGGCTGTGGGCGGTGATGATGGCCGCGATGATGCTGCCATCGGTTGCGCCGGTCGCGGTGCTGTGGACCCGGTTGATCGGCGGTTCTTCTGCGGGCATCGGCCGCGCCGCGCGAATGGGGACGTTCCTCGGCGGTTACCTGCTCACCTGGGCCGCGATCGGGGCCGTCGCTTTCGCGGCCCTGGCCGGAACCGGGCGGCTTGTCTCGGCGTCCCCGACCGCGGCGAAGTGGCTCGGCGTGGCTATCTTCATCGCGGCGGGCGGCTACCAGCTCACCCCGTGGAAGGATGTGTGCCTGCGCCGGTGCCGTTCACCGGTCGGCGCTCTGATGTATTACGCCGGCTACAAGGGCAGGGGACGCGACCTCCGGGTCGGCGTGCATCACGGGGCGACGTGTGCCGGGTGCTGCTGGGGCCTGATGGTCGTGCTGGTCGCCGTCGGGGTCATGAACCTGGCGGTCATGGCAGCGCTGGCGGTGGTGGTCTTTGCCGAGAAGCTCTGGCGCTACGGCAAGCCATTCGGTGTCGCCGTCGGGGTGGTACTGGCGGTGACCGGTCTCCTGGCCATCTGGTTCCCGTGGCTGCTTCCCGGCTTGCACGTCTCCACGATGTTATTTCAGAGTATCCAAAAGCTCCCGGCAGGCCTGTTCGCAGCGTCGGCATGCCTCGGCGCAGACCCGGCAATGGGCGTGCATCCGGGCGTGCCGCTCGCACTCGTCGCCGCAGCTCCCGCAGATCGCCACGCATGCCTCAAGCAGCGGCTTGGTGACGTTGGCGGCGTAGTCAGCGGGACGGCTGGTGACCTTGGCGGTAACGGTGCAGATGTCGGCGCAGTCCAGGCACAGCCGGATGCACCTGACCATCTCGGTTAGGTGCTGCTCGCTCAGGTCAGCGTCGGTGTCGGTGACGCAGGCTTGAGCGCAATCGTTGATCGCGTCGATGGCCGCGGCCAGCACATCCGCGTCAACGTCCACGGCGGTTGGGTAGGTGTCTAGCATCTGCCTGGCATAACTCATGAGCCCTATGTACCCGGCATCGCCAACCGGGTACCTACGTTAGAGCGCGCCGCTTCGCACCGATCCGTTGAAGCCGATGGGACTGCCGCTCCAAGTGTGGCTGTTGCCGCAGAGGTGCTCGTCGCCGTGCGGGTAATCCTCGTAGCAGACCTGGGGCGGGACAATGTTGCTGGGCTCAATGCTCTGAGTTTGAGGGTCGTTGCAGTGCGGACATACATCACCGCAATGCTGAACGGTCGTTTGCAATGTGACGGCGAAGATAAACAGTCCGACAGCGAGGGCTCCGGCCGAACCGATAGCCGCCGCCGCGGCTTGGTCGGCGGCGAGCACCTCTTGTGCTGTCAGCTCCGTGCGGACCGCGTACTTTGCCCACGTCGCGGCATTCCACGCCGCTTTTCCCGCGTCCGGCGCCATCGTGGCCAGATGCGTCGCGATCTCGGCGGCCTCGATCCCGTTTACTCCGGTCTGTTCTGCCTGGTAAGGAGCACCGGGCGCGGTGGCGCCATCCTGCACATAGAGTGTGGGGTAACGGCAAACTTGCTGCGCCTCGTCGTAGTAACCGCCGACCGGCTGCCAGTTCGCGCCGTCCCAGTAATAATGACCGTCGTCGGACAATTGATGCCCTTGCGCGTCCCTGTTAACTAGCTGCCAGTTCGCGCCGTCCCAATAATAATAACCGTCGTCAGACAGCGGTCGCCCTAGCGCATCAGTCGCCATGATGCATTTTCGCACCCTCTATGTGGAGGGGTCAATCCTAAGATAGCGCCGCTTCGCACCGATCCGTTGAAGCCGATAGGACTGCCGCTCTCCAGATGTGGCTGTCGCCGCAGAGGTGTTCGTCGCCGTGCGGGTAATCCTCATAGCAGACCTGTGGCGTAACAACCGAGGTTCAGCGGCGGTGATGGGGCAGACCGTAATCAGGGTGCAGGCTGGCAGGGCGGGGGCGCGCGGGCGCGGTCAGGCCACCCGACAGGCCGAACGCATACACCCTATGGTCGTAAGAGCCGACATAGACCACTCCGTTGGCCACTGCCGGGCCTGAGTATACGAAGCCGCCTGTTGGGAAGCTCCACAGCTCGCCCCCGGTCGACGTGTTCAGCGCGTACACCCTGCCGTCGTTGGAGCCGACGTAGACCACCCCGTTGGCCGCCGCCGGGGAGGAGATAACGGCGCCGCCGGTGGTGAAGCTCCACAGCTCCGCCCCGGTCGACGCGTTTAGCGCATACAGGTTGTCGTCCGCGGATCCGACGTACACCACCCCGTTGGCCACCGCCGGGGAGGAGTCGGCGGCGCCGCCGGTGGTGAAGCTCCAAAGCTCGCCCCCGGTCGAGGCGTTCAGGGCATACACCTTGTCGTTGTAAGAGCCGACGTAGACCACCCCGTCGGCCACCGCCGGGGAGGAGGCAACGGGGCCGCGGACGCCGGTGTTGTAGCTCCACCGCTTGGCTCCGGTCGACGCGTTCAGCGCATTCACCCAGCCGTTGTCGGAGCTGACGTAGACCATCCCGTTGGCCACCGCGGGGGAGTCGTCGACGGATTCGCCGGTGTTGTAGCTCCACCGCTTGGCCCCGGTCGAGGCGTTCATCGCGTACACGCTGCCGCCGAGATCGCCGCCGTAAGAGCTGACGTAAACCACCCCGCTGACCACCGCCGGAGTAGAGGCAACGGGGCCGCCGGTGGCGAAGCTCCAGTTCTCGTCGATCCTGGGGACCGTGGCGGGCGACAGCACGTTCTCGTACGGGTTGACCCCCTTGTGGTTGCCGGAGAAACGGAACTGGGTCCAGTTGGTACTGACCGTGAACCGGGTCTGGGTGAAGAGCCTCGAACGGCGTCCTTCGGCCGATACCCAGTGCGTTCCGGGAGTGGCCGAGGCCGGGACGGTGATCACGACCGGGCCGAACCTGCCGGTCCTGCTGGTACCCGCCAACGCCAGGTCAGTGGTATCGAAATAGAGGTCGACCCCCTCGTAGGGGGCAAAGCCAGTCCCGGAGACGGTCACGGTCGTGGTAGGCGGGCCACTAGCCGGGGTCAGCGCGACCCGCGGTGCTGCTGTGGCGGCCACGGACGGCGCCAGATGAGCCGACGAGAGCGGGGCCGCGCTGGCCCCGACCGCTGAGATCGCGACCAGCGCCAGGCCGGACACGGCGACGGCGAGCCTTCTCCACATGGCCCCTCCCCGGGAACCCCGGCGATCCCTCGCCAGTATGGCCATGCGTACAGCGGGCGGCCCGCGAGAGTCAACGGCGAAATGGACCCATTTTCCAGATGAATGTCCTCTTCGTCTGGCTATTGGCAGCTGTGTGGGCCATTCATCCTGCGGCTGCATGCTCTGGTCGTTTGCAGGGTGACGGCGAAGATAAACAAATAGAAAGCGAGGGCGCGGGCCGAACCGATAACCGCTTCCGCGGATTGATCCTCAATGGGTTCGCGGGACCGGTAGCCCGACCGAATGCATGAACCACCAGGCCGAGAAGTCACCGAGGCCATGGAAGCGCTGCTTAAGGTCGGCGATCTCTTTGTCGGGCGAGTCGAACGATCGCAGGTAGGCGTCGAAGGAGCCGTACTGCGCGACCACCTCGTTCGCGGCGACGGCATTGGCGACCGTGTCCTCGATCTTCCTGTGGTTGCGGATGATCCGCGGGTTTTGCTCCGCTTCGCCGATCTCCTGGTCGGTCATGGCGGCGACCTGCTGCGGGTCGAAGTCGTGAAAGACCTCGCCGAACGCCGGCCAGTGCGACTCGACCGTCGGCCAGCTCAGGCCGGCCTGGAAGATCGCCTTGGTGAGTTGTTCAAAGTAGCCGCGATCATCGCCGGGCCCGAGCTCGACACGCGGCCAGGTCGAGTCATCGCGGTAGATGTGGGCTGGTCGGTGCTCAGTCATGGGTTCACGCTATAGGAGGACGCGGCGGCCGCCGCTTCGGCCAGCCGTTTCGACAGCTCGGCGCACCTCGCCCCCAGTTCTGGCGGCCACAGCGGGGTGAACGGGATGCCGAGGTCCGCCAGGTGCAGCGCGATCAGGTCTAGCCGGTACGCGCCGGTGACCAGCACGCACTCCTGCTCGCCGGTCGCCTCGATGACACCTACCGTGGGCGGCACGTGCTCGGCGACTTTATGACGGGGCGCGTGCAGCAGCACCCTGGCCTGGGACGGGTAACCGCGGGTGGACACTCCCTCGGCGACAAAGCGGGCCGGGTCCGGCGGATCGGCCGGCCGCGTCCGGACTCCGGTGGGCCGCGGGCCCGCGATGCGGTCCAGCCGGAAGCTGCGCCAGTCATCGCGGTCGAGGTCCCTGGCGACCAGGTACCAGCGGCGGCCTGTAGAGACGAGTCGGAACGGCACGGCGTGCCTGTTGCTGGTCCGCCCGTCACCGTCGGTGTAGGAAAAACGCAGCCGTTCGGAATCCCGGCAGGCGAGGGCGAGCAGTCCGAGCAGGTCCGGGTCAACGGGCTCTCCCAAGGGAAGCGGCACGACCGCGGACTGCAGCGCCGCCGCCCGGCGCCGCAGCCGGTCGGGCAGCACCCGGTCGATCACGGCCATGGCCCGCACCGCCGCCTCAGCCGTTCCTGCCACGGCCCCGCCGGCCGCGAGCCGCAGGCCGACGGCCACGGCGACCGCCGCCTCCTCGTCCAGCAGCATCGGCGGCAGCGCCGACCCGGCGCCAAGCTCGTACCCGCCACCGGGGCCGGGGACGGCGCGGACCTGATATCCCAGGCCGCGCAGCCTGCCCACATCCCGCCTGACGGTCCGTGGTGTCACGCACAGCCGTTCGGCCAAATCATCGGCGCGCCAGCTGCGGCGGACAGTGAGCAAGGACAGCAGCCGCAGCAGCCGTTCGGCGCTCTCGGCCAGGGAAGTTTCGGCCATGGGACCATTGTCCGGCAGATGCGGACCAGCGCTGTCCGCATCTGACGCTAGCGTGCGGGCATGGACGCCTTTGATTGGACCCACCTGCTCGCCGAGCAACTCGACTCGTGGTGGCGGGCTCACCTGCGGCCGCGGATGGACGGGCTGACCGACGAGGAGTACCACTGGGAGCGGGTGCCCGGCATGTGGGGCATCCGGCCGCGCGGCACCTCGACCGCGCAGGTCGCCGCGGGCGGCGGAGGTTTCACGGCGGACTTCGCGTTCCCCCAGCCCGACCCGCCGCCCGCCACCACGATCGCGTGGCGGATAACGCACCTGATCATCGGGTGCTTCGGGATGCGGGCCGCGTCGCACTTCGGCGGCCCGGCAGTCGACTACCAGACATACGACTACCCGGGCGACGCCGCCACCGCGCTTGACCGGCTCGACTCTTCCTACGCACTGTGGATGAACGGCGTGCGCGTCCTCGGGCCCGAGGAGCTGATGCGGCCCGTTGGGCCGGCCGAAGGCCCGTTCGCGAACGAGCCGATGGCGTCGCTGATCACGCACATCAACCGCGAGGCGCTGCACCACGGCGCCGAGATCGCGCTGCTGCGCGACCTGTACCGGTGGAAGGACAAGTAGCGGCCGTGTACACCAAGATCCAGGTCGTGTTCGACGCGGCCGACCCGGCGAAGCTGGCCTCGTTCTGGAAGCTGGCGCTCGGCTACGACTACGAGCCGCCGCCGGAGGGCTTCGCCACCTGGGAGGACTTCGGTCCCGCGATCGGGCTGGCGGAAGAACAGTTCGGCGACCAGGCGTCGCTGATCGATCCTCTCGAGGAGGGACCCCGCGTCTACTTCCAGCGGGTTCCTGAAGGCAAGACCGCCAAGAACCGCGTGCACCTCGACGTGCGCGTCGCCGGGCGGGAGGTCCGCGGCGCGGAGCGGGAGCGGCTGGTGCAGGAGCGGGTGGCCCGGCTGGCGGCCGCCGGCGCCACCGAAGCATGGCGGGTATCCAGCCCGCGCGGCCGGTGCGTCGTCATGCGCGACCCAGAAGGCAACGAGTTCTGCGTCGCCTTACGGCGGGGCGGCTCAGTCGCGCTCGTCGAGGGCGCGCAGGGCCTCGTTGAACGGCCGCTCCAGCCAGGCGAGGTGGTCGGCCTCGCCGTGATGGTGGGTCGTGAACTGGTCGGGCCTGCGGACCGCGGTGTGCCGGACGTAGTCGCGGGCACCCTCGACGAGGGTCCGGATATAGCGGATGCCTTCGGGGTCGGACATCGCCCAGTCGCCACCGCAGGCGATGTAGACCGGTGAGGTGTGCGCGAATACCCGGCGGCCCCATTCGTCGAGGTGGTAATCGACACCGAACGCTCGGCAGGCTATCCACGAGTTGCCGTCGACCCGCAGGTCCTCGCTGATTTCGGCCTGGCGTCCGCCGCGCACGTCCGCCCGCGCGACGACCTCGCCGTTGCGCACGACCTCGAGGCAGCGAAGCGGGAAGATGCTGCGCACCGCGGTATGGACGCTGACCGTTCCTGGCCCGGAGAGCTCGACGGTACCGCCCGGCTCGTGCCCGTCGACCGACAGCGTCACGAGCGGCCCGCCGGACAGGAACGTGCGCCCCGACCGCACCGCCCGGCACCAGGCCTCGTAGCTGAACTCCTCGTCCAGCCGCGCGTACGTGCGGTACAGGCCGACCGGCACGGCGCTTGACATCTTGTCCGTGCCACCGACGAGCGGCAGCCGGTAGCCGCTGTTCAGGTACCGGTAGTACTCGAGCATCGCGTCGTCGCCATGGGCCAGCATCTCGACGGCGTCAGCGCGGCCGGTCGCGACCAGAACGGCCGGCTCGCCGTTCGGATTCGGGAAGTGCGCGGCGACGAACGTGCCGCCCTGGGCGTGGGTCCGGTCGGCCCAGTCGCTCAGCGTCGCGTCCAGCGCGCCGCCGAGCTCGGCCTCATCGGGACCATCGCTGCACCACGGCATGACCGGTTCTGTCAAGCCCCACAAGACCGCGTGGCCGAGCATGTGCTGCCGGTTTTCCTGGCCGATGTACGTGATGTAGCCGCCGCCTTCGACGACGCTGGGCCGACCGGAAAAGTCCTCGGTGTTGGTGAACAGCGCGCCCCACTGCGTCTGCAGCACGTTGACGACGCGCAGGTCCTCGCCCCGTTGTTCGAGCTGAGCGCCCGGGGTGGACAGGAAGTGGACGTGCGAGTCGCCCGACCACCAGCCGTCCGCGGCCATGTCGGCGACGCGCCTGATCCGCAGCGTCAGGTCCCGCTGGCCCGGCTCGATCCGCACGGTCTGCCTGAGCGGCTCGTACTCGAACCCGCGTGCGACGTCCACGACGACGTCGCCTCGCGGCAGCCATCCCTGGCAGGTGCCGTCGATATACGCGTAGGTGCGCTGGCCAAGACGGAGGTCACCGCCAACGTCGTAATGCCAGCTGTTGTCGAGATTTTGCGTGACGTGATTGTGGTGGCCGTGCGGCTGATAGGGAATCCCGTCCGTCGAGCGGAAGTGGACCCGGCACGGTACCGGCCGGCCGGTCGCGTCGTCGACGACATTCACGTGCACCCAGTTGCGGCCTGTTTCCAGAAGGTGGAGGGAGATCTGGCCGGCGTCCGCCCGCCCGTCGCGTTCCACGTCGCTCCAGCGCACCCGGCCGAGCTCATTCTCGCCCCGGCGGACCGCGATCGTGGCCGACGGCAGCGCGGCGATCGATGTGTACGCGTCCTCTCCTTGCGTCGCGCCCCAGCCGGGTCGGTCGTCTTCGCCGGGCAGCGGCTGCGGATACGTCGCGACACCCCGGTCCACGTTGATATCGAGGACTCCGGCACGCCCGTCCTTCGCGACAAGCCGCACCGGGCGCGACGGCGTGCGGACGAACGGGTGCTCATCAACGTCGCTTGTCGTGATGCCCGCGACAATGAATCGGGGACCGCAGGGGACGAATTCGATCCGTTCGAGGGGTTGCTGTGGATGAGGGTTCTCCCAGCACCACAGGAAGTATCCGGTGGGCCAGCCCATGGCGTGCTCCGTCAGGCGAACCCCGGATTGGTCCCATCGGCCCTCGAAGCGCGGCAGGTTGCGGTCGCTGGTGTCGGTGACGGCCAGGAACGGCAGCCGCCCCCACCCCGGCGGCACCACCTGGATTTCGAACCGCTCCCTGATGGGCGCGGTGACGAGCTCGCCGCCGGCGAGGTGAAAAACGTACTCCGCGACGGTCTGCCCGACAGCGTGACCGGCCGGCGCGCCCGGTGCGAGCAGGCGATGCGCGACGATCACCCGCCGCACCGGCCGGCCGATGTGGACGGGGGTAGGAGCGTCGGGCAGCACGAAACACCGCTGCGCGGAGGGTGGCTCAGAACCGATCAAGAACGGCAGGCCGCGCAGGTCGGTCCGCCCGAGCGGGACATCGCCCGGCTCATCGCCAAGAACGTCGACACCCGCGTTGCACGCGGCGGACAGGTCTACTGGCTCATAGCTCGGCATGCGTCCGATCGTAGGGCGAGCGGCCGTCCTGACCCCAGCCATTTTCGGGGCGCGCGGGGCGCGGGCGCCGCGCGCGCCGCGGGCGCCGGCTCGCGCGAGCAGCCTAGGATCTGCCCTTGCACCCGGTGTATGTGACCTGCCCTAGGTCAGGGAATCCCGCCAGCTGCGCGGTGTCCGTGCGCCCGTTCTCCTGATAGCTGACGCTGAACTGCACCGGCAGCGGCCTCGGGCACGCCACTAGCACCCGGAAGGTGGCGCTGAGCCAGGCAGTGCCGTTCGGCGGTAGGACCGCCGCGCTTGCCGGGGTCGCGCTGCCCACCTCCACCACGCCCGTCGACGACTTGATAAAGACGATCATGCCGCCGTCCGCTGCCGGCCAGGATGGCGAGAGGGCGCCGCAGGGCGCCCACTGCTGCGAGACCAGGCGCAGCCCGCCGAGCGGGATGATGGGCCTGACCGGCCCGAGGGTGACCGCCGTCTCGGAGAGGTTGATCACCTCCACGCCGACCTGGAGTTCCCGGCCGTGCTGCACCGAGCACGCCCCGCCGGTCTGGGCCAGCCCGGACAGTACCGCGATGCCGAGGTTGGAGGAAAAGGCCGGCCCGCCGGGAGGCGGGGGCGGATACACCGGCGCGGCGAAACCTGCCACGGCCGAGGGGACGGCGCCAGCGGCTGGCGCCCGCGACGGTGCCGCCCGCGACAGTGCCGCCCGCGACAGTGCCGCCCGCGGCGGCCGGACGGCCTGCCCCAGATGCCGGTAGCCGAGGGCGTACCCGGCCGCCAGCCCCATGGTCAGCCCGGCAATGCCAAGGATGGCCGCGCCACGCGACGGCCGTCGGCCGAGGGCCGAAGGCCACCGGGCGCGCCGGGCCCACCCCGGCAGCCGAAGCGGCGCACCGCCCTGCTCAACGACTTCGTCCTCGTCAGGTTCGTACATCGCCACGCCATTACGGTAGCGCTCTCGGTGGGCGCCATCACAAAGGCTGAACGCACTTTCGCGCCGACTGGGACGCGCTCCGCGCCGGCTTGCTGCCAGGCGCCCTCAGGCCCCGCACCCCGTCCCCGCCCGATCCCGCTAGTCACATCATCCTCTGGTTTTGACTTCGCATACTTTGTGACCATTTTGCCGGGTATATATATGCGGATATATG
The DNA here is from genome assembly GCA_035571275.1 of Trebonia sp. Taxonomy (GTDB): domain Bacteria; phylum Actinomycetota; class Actinomycetes; order Streptosporangiales; family Streptosporangiaceae; genus Trebonia. The sequence goes on along the minus strand of DATMKQ010000102.1, from coordinate 13,189 downwards.
CGATATGTTCTGGTCACAGGGTGAGCAAAGTCCGAGGCGGCCGCTCCCATCCGCATGACGTGACCCGCATCGCGACGCGGCAAGCGACCCAAGTGTCGGCGGCGCGCTCCCCGGTTACGCTCAGGGGCTGCCCCCCATGCTGCTGATTATGTCGTCACGGGTAATGCCATGCCGCATGTTCCAGTCTTGGAGCTCTTCAAGCTCAACCGGATCGGGCAGCTCCCGCAACGCCTCGTCAGCCAGCTGCGGGTATCCCCAGCGACGCAGCATCTCGACCACTTCTTGCTTGCTGTATTGCATATCCATCACCGAGCCCTTGCGTCGGCCTTACGCCGCGGCACGGCTGCCCGGCGAGTGGCCGCTTTGGGAGCGCGTTACTATCTGCGAAGTACTCTCAACCCACCCTATCGGGCTCGGCGGCGGACCCTCCGAGGAACTCCGCGTCGTCGAGGGAGAGCGTCAGCGCGACCAGCGCACCGATGTAGCCGTATTTGCGCATGCCCGTGATCTTTCCGGTGGCGTAGGTGACGTGGGCGCGCTGGGCGGCCGCCGTTCTGAATAATGGTCTTGGCCGTTACGCCGACGCGTTGGCGGCGGCCAGGCAGGCTAGCGAGCACAGGCAGCTCAATGTTCTTTCTACGTGGGCGTTGCCGGAGCTGGTCGAGGCCGCCGTATGCACCGGGAACGGCGGGCAGGACCAGCGGATAAGAAGCGTAATTCGGATTCTCGATGCCCAGAACCTGAGAGACCGCTTCGCCCGCACTGGCCGGGCCAGTTCCCCTCTCGCCAGCCTCCCAGCCCTCGACTATCTCCTTGAACCACGGCAGGAACGAGTCCAGGGTTCCATAGAGAGTCGCGTTTTCTAGTCGCGTCACCTCATCGTCGGTGAGCCATTCCTGACCGGGGCGCTGCAGGATCCGCACGATCCTGTCGTTATCGTATTCGAACCATTTGTCGTCCTCGAACACCAACGAGCCAAACTGTGGGCTTAGCTGCTCGATTGCCCCCTGGTAGGCGGAGCGCTCCTCGTCTTCTGCGGGCACACTCAGCCATTTCTTAAACTTATCAACCGCATCAAATGACAAGTTGGCCATACGGACTCTCCTCAGTCTTCAGCTGCCTGTTGGTAGAAATGGTCTTGGATTTGCCGCCATATTCATAGGACCCACTGAACAACCTATTGCGCAATACCTGACGCCGCCGCGGGCAGGCAATCCTGGTCAATCAGGCACCCGACGGTGGGCGCGTCTGCCTTGAGCAGCGGCACTGATCCGAGCACGCGGGTGCCCTGGCCGGGATGAGCGCGGCGGTCACGGCGGCCAGCGAGTTGATCCCCCAGGGAGCGGGACGGCGACGCCGGCCACCGCGAGCCAGATGGTGACGAGGATGATCGTCTGCCCTCCGGTGTTTGCATCCCGCGTGGCCCCGGCCTGGATCTGCTCGCCGGGCTGACGGGTCATCTGCACTGGCCATGTCCTTTTCCGCTGGCCCGCAATTCCCGCGATGCGGGTGCTGATTTCAGCGGCTGCCGCATCCCGGTACCTCACCAGTTCCGCCGCCAGCGGCGGCCGGAAGATACCGAGGTCAATAAGACTGTTCACCGATTCCATGAACACCGTGGGCTTGATCATTGCTCAGCCACGGCCAATCCCTCGCGGATCTTCCTCGTCTGGGATGAAGTGCAGTACCGCGAGCATCAGCACTGCCACAGGCGAGTGGAAGTCGATTAGCTTAGCTACCTTCGGGTGACCAAGTATGGCCTTCTACTCCCGCGCATCGGTATGGACTACGGCTGCGTTGGGCGTCCGGCGTCGGCCCCAGCAGATGAATGTCCCGTTCAGCTTGCTATTGGCAGCTGAACGGGACATTCATCCGGGTACGGTAGCTGCTTGCAAGGAGGCATATCCGGACATAACCTGCAAATCGGTCGGCCAAATAGCTGCCTAGCCGTGACGCTTGACGCTGTTCTGGCCAAACCGGCGTCAGTAAGACGCGGGCGTCCTCGACGGCGGGCCTGCCTTAAGTCATCGCTCGCACGCAGTGAAGATACCCAACCGCACCTCCTGCAGCGCCCGATCAGCGATTCCTCATGTGGAAACACCACCACCGACGGGGTGCTCTCCTCCCTTCGTGGTGGCGCTCAGGAAAGTCCGAGGCTCGGGTCGCTGACGCTTGGCCGGCCCGTCTCGACGTGGCCGGCTAGCCGGCGCAGGTACCGCGGGTCCGCATCCGAGGTCACCGACACGTCGTACCAGCCGCCGCCGAACGCGCTCGGCGCCGTGACCGTGACCGTCGAACCCGGCCGTGCGGTCACCTGTGATTGGTGACCGTCGTACGCGCTGGTCAGCGTCAGCCGCACGGCGACAGAGGAAGAGTTCGTGATCGCCAGATCCAGCTCGCCCCGCGCGGGCCTGGCCGTAATGTCGGGCCCTTCGCCCGCGAACTGCCGGTAGAAGCCGTTCGGCCCGTGCACGCGGATGTCCTCACCGGCAGGCGCGGGCCACGAACCGGTGATCGCCTCGCCCGCCCCGACCGTATAGTCGCGCGGCGCCGAGCCAGAGGTCACGTGGAACACCGCGCCGACCCGGCCCCGGCTGGCGAACGTGATCGTCGCCGTGCCGCCGGAGACGACGCCGTCGGCGCGCAGGTCATACGGCAGCGGCCGGGCCAGGCGCACACCCGGCTCCTGCGCCGGGAGCGACCCCACCGCGGGCGGCGCCGGGTAGTAGGAGGGGTGCCGCTGGTCGTCCGGCGGCACGTAGGCCGCGGTGGACGGCAGCGCAGGCACCGAGGACTGCCGCTGCGCGAAGTCGAACGCGCTCGTCAGGTCACCGCAGATGGCGCGCCGCCAGGCGGAGATGTGCGGCTCGTTCACGCCGAAGCGGCGCTCGATGAACCGGATGATCGAGGTGTGGTCGAACACCTCCGAGCAGACCCAGCCGCCCTTGCTCCACGGCGAGATCGCCAGGAACGGCACCCGCGGCCCGAGGCCATATGGGCCCGGAGTGAACGAGTTGACATTGGTGCCCGTGTCGACGTAGAACTCCTCCGCCGTCGAGACGGTGGAGCCGCCTGCCGAGGGCTGGTTGGCCGGGATCGGCGGGACGACATGGTCGAAGAAGCCGTCGTTCTCGTCGAACATGATGAGGAAGACCGTCTTGCTCCAGACGTCGGGGTTCGACGTCAGCGTGTCGAGGACCTGCGACACGTACCAGGCGCCGTAGTTCGCGGGCCAGTTCGGGTGCTCGCAGAACGCCTCAGGCGCGACCACCCAGGAAACCTGCGGCAGCGTGCCGTTCGCCACGTCGTTTTGAAGGATGTCGAAGAACGTGCCGCCGTTGGCCACGTTCGTCCCGGTGAGAGCGCTCTGGTACAGCGGCGAGCCCGGCGCGGCGTCCTGGTACTGGAAGAAGTACAGCAGCGAGTTGTCGCCGTAGTTGCCGATATAGGCGTCACCGGTCCAGCCCCAGGAGCCCGCGGCGGTCAGGCCGTCGCCGCTGTCCTGGTAGATCTTCCACGAGACCCCGGCCGCCTGGAGGCGCTCGGGGTACGTCTGCCAGTCGTACCCGGCCTCGGTGTTGTCCAGCACGGGGCCGGTCGGGCCCTGCGAGCCGTCGGTCCCGTCGTTCCCCGCGTAACCGGTCCACATGTAGTACCGGTTGGGGTCGGTGGCGGTGAGCAGGGAGCAGTGGTAGTTGTCGCAGATCGTGAACGCGTCCGCGAGCGCGTAGTGGAACGGGATGTCGTCGCGGGTCAGGTGGGCCATCGTGATGTTGGTCTTGGCCTGCACCCACTGGTCGTACGCGCCGCCGTCAAGCGCCTGGTGCGTGGTGTTCCAGTCGTGGGCGAGGTCCGCGATGAACTGCAGCCCCAGGTCTGGGGCGGTCGGGTGGAACGGCCACACGCCGTCCTGGTTCCAGACCGGCTGCCCGCTGGGCTGCAGCGCCGGATGCGGATCGCCGAACCCGCGCACGCCGCGGAGCGACCCGAAGTAATGGTCGAAGGACCGGTTCTCCTGCATGAGAACCACGATGTGCTCGACGTCCTTGATCGTCCTCGTGCGGACGGCAGGGGAGATCGCGGCAGCCCGCGCGACGCTGGAAGATAGTGCGGTGGCTGCGACGGTGCCACCGGCGATCTGAAGGAACCGTCGGCGGTCGACGGGGCGCATGCGAGTCATGCGGCAATGCCAGCACCTTCAAACAAACACAAGATGACGTCCGAACGGCGGGTGCGTGGAACTTTGGAGGGTTCGGCGACTCAGTGGCGGTGGCCCCCGCGTTCCAGCCCGGTCAGGCGCAGCAGGAGCAGTAGCACCCAGGCGCCGATGATCGACCCGATGAGGCCGACGGGGTGGAAGCTATGCACGCTCAGCTTGTGGTACTCGACGAGGTTCTGCAGGAATCCGCCGACGAAGGAGCCGACGATGCCGAGCACGATGGTGCCGAAGATCCCGAGAGAGTCACGACCTGGCATCAGCAAGCGCGCGATGGCGCCCACGATCAACCCGACGATCAGCAGCACGACGATGAAGACAGCCATGGTCAGATGGCTCCCCTCTATTCCGCGGGTTATGCCCCGTTGATGAGGATATTCGCCGTGCGCCCTGCTATCCCCGGCCCATGCCCGCCCCAGCCCGCTTGATCGCCTGCAGCGTGTAGGTGCACGGCAGCCGGGACGGGTGGTCGGCCAGGCGCCATTCGCCGCCGCCGATCTGCTCCATCTTCCCTGGCAGTGCGTTCCACGGCGCGCTGTCATGCTCGGTGAACGCGGTGATCTCCAGCCCCGCCTCGAGCAGCGCCGTGACGGTCTCGCCGAGTCCGTGGTTCCACTCATGGGTGGTGGTCTGCGAGAAGATCACGTCGGTCGGGACGTACGTGCCGCCCTGGACGAACACGTTCGGCTCAGGCCGCTCGAAGTAGGGGTACTTCACCACGAGCAGATCGTCGGCGCGCTCATCGTCCAGCGTCCACAGCATCGGGTGGCCCTCGCGGACGAACAGCCGGCCGCCCGGCCGCAGCAGCGACGCCACCACGAGCGCCCAGCGGCGGATGTCCGGCAGCCAGCACAGCGCCCCGATGCCGGTGTACACCAGGTCGAAGCCGTCGTGGGGCAGGACGTCGGCCGCCGCGTACACGTCCGCGTGCACGAACGTCGCGGACACCCCGGCCGAGTCGGCGAGCGCTCGCCCCGCCGACACGGCCGGCGCGGAGAAGTCCAGCCCGGTCATCGACGCGCCGAGGCGGGCGAGCGAGACCGTGTCGGTTCCGATGTGGCACTGCAGGTGGACCCCGCGCAGCCCGTGTACGTCGCCGAGCCGCGGCAGGTCGAACCGGACCACGTCGGACAGGAACGAAGGATCCGTAGCGAAGCGCTCGAGCGCGTAGTACTCCGACGCCACGTGCGCGGGCACCCGTTCGTCCCAGTTCGCGCGGTTGACGTCCCCGTAATCAGTCACACAGGAACCCTCCCACACGGACGCTGATAACAGCAACATGCGGCGGCGCGCCGCCGCATCCGCTACGCCGGCGTCCCCGTTCCCGTGGCCGTGACCGCGTCCGCTACGCCGGCGTCCGGCTCGCGCAGCGGGAAGTGGCACGCGGCCATGTGACCGAACGCCGTGAACGGCCGCAGCGGCGGCTCCTCCCGCGCGCACAGCTCCTGGGCGAACGGGCAGCGCGTCCGGAACCGGCAGCCCGACGGCGGCGCCACCGCCGACGGCAGCTCGCCCTGCACCCCCTGGTGCTCCTTCGCCCGCTCGAGCGACGGGTCCGCGACAGGAACGGTGTCGATCAGTCCCTTGGTGTACGGGTGCACCGGACGGAAGTAGACGTCGGAGGCCGGCCCGACCTCGACCAGCTTGCCCAGGTACATGACGCCGATCACCGAGGCCATGTACCGGACGACCGACAGGTCGTGCGAGATGAACAGGTACGTCAGCCCGTGCTCGCGCTGCAGGTCCCGCATCAGGTTCAGGATCTGGGCCTGGATCGACACGTCCAGGGCGGACACCGGCTCGTCGGCGACGATCATCGACGGGCGCAAGATCAGCGCGCGGGCCAGCCCGAGCCGCTGCCGCTGGCCGCCGGAGAACTCGTGCGGGTACCGTTCGGCGGCCGCGGCGGGCAGGCCCACCTCGTCCAGGATCGCCGAGATCCGCTTCTGCTGCTGCGACCGGCTGCCGTCGCGCTGGATCACCATCGGCTCACGCAAGATCGTGGCCACGCGCATCCGCGGGTCCATCGAGGCGTACGAGTCCTGGAACATCAGCTGAACCATCCGGCTGTTGTGGCGCCGCTCACGCGTCGACATCTTCGCCAGGTTCTTGCCGTTGAGCACGATCGACCCGGCGCTGGGCTTTTCCAGCCCCACGATCAGCCGCCCGATCGTTGTCTTGCCGCACCCGGACTCGCCGACCAGCCCGAACGTTGACCCGGCTGGCACGGCGAACGACACGTCGGCGACCGCCGACACCGCCCCGATCTTCCGCTGCATGACCGCGCCGGCGGTGACGGTGAAGTTCTTGACCAGGTGGTCCACCCGCAGCAGCGGAGTCAGGGCCGAGGCGGTCCCGGCCCCGACCGCGGCCACCAGGGCACCGTTTCCGGCGGGGGCGACGACCGGCTGGTCTTCGGCGACCGACGCGAACGGCGTCTTGGCGTCGCGCACCTCTTCCGGCGACCCCACCGGGAAGAAGCAGCGGAACTCGTGTGAGACGGCACCCTCCGTTAGGGACGGCTCTATCTCTTTGCATTTGTCCTGGGCGTACCGGCAGCGCGGAGCGAACTTGCAGCCCGTCGGCGGCGCCGTCAGGTCCGGCGGCTGGCCGGGGATGTTGTACAGCCGCTTGATGCCGACCGATTCGTCCGCCGCCTTCTCCGGCAGCGCCTCGAAGAGAGCTTCCGTATAAGGGTGGCGCGGGTTGGAGAACAGCCGCTCGGTAGACGTGATCTCCACGATCCGCCCGGCGTACATGACCGCGACCCGGTCCGCGCGCCCGGCGATCACGCCGAGGTCGTGGGTGACCAGGATCACCGCCATGCCGAGCCGGTGCCGCAGGTCGTCGATCAGCTCGAGGATCTGCTTCTGGATCGTCACGTCGAGCGCGGTCGTCGGCTCGTCGGCGATCAGCAGCTTCGGCTCGCAGGCCAGCGCCATCGCGATCACGACGCGCTGGCGCATGCCGCCGGAGAGCTGGTGCGGGTAGTTCTTGATCCGCTCGGCGGGCTTCGGCATGCCGACCAGGCCGAGCACCTCGACCGCGCGGGCCAGCCCCTCGGCCTTGGACGCCCCGCGGTGCAGCCGGACGGACTCGGCGATCTGCTCGCCGATCGTCATCGTCGGGTTCAGCGAGGTCAGCGGGTCCTGGAAGATCATCCCGATCTGGTTGCCGCGGACCTGGCCCATCTTGTCCTCGGACAGCGCGGCGATGTCCTTGCCGTCCAGGTAGATGTGCCCGCCGGTGATGTACCCGCCGCCGGGCAGCAGGCGCATGACCGACAGCGCGGTCATCGTCTTGCCGCTGCCGGATTCGCCGACGATGCCGAGGCACTCGCCGGCGTTGACGGTCAGCGAAACGCCGTCGATGGCGTGCACGGTGGCCCTGCGCAGCCGGATCTCGGTGTGCAGGTCCTGGATATCGAGAAGCGGGGCCATGAGGTCCTTTCAGCGCCGCTGCAGGCGGACTTCGAAAGAGTCGCGCAGCGCGTCGCCGATGAAGTTGATAGCGATGACGACGAGGATGATGGCGATGCCGGCCGGGAAGATCTGCCACCAGTAGCCGTCGTAGACGGCGTTCAGGCCCGCGTTGAGCATGCCGCCCCAGTCGGTCTGCGGCGGCCGGATGCCGAGGCCGAGGTAAGACAGCGCGACGACCAGCAAAATCGCGTCCGCGACCTGGAAGGTGGCGTTCACGATGATGGTGCCGACCGCGTTCGGCGCGATGTGCCTGAAAACGGCGCGCGTCGAGCCGCCGCCCATCACGCGCATCGCCTGCACGTAGTCGCGGACCCGCAGCGACAGCGCCTCGCCGCGGATCAGCCGGGACGTGGTCAGCCACGAGGTGAGCGCGATCACCAGGATGATCTCGATCTCGGTGGGCGGGAACAGTGACACCACGACCAGCGCGAGGAACAGCGTGGGGATCGACAGCAGCGCGTCGACGAGCCGCATCATGACCGAGTCGGTGATGCCGCCGAAGTACCCGGCGATCGCGCCCCACAGCGTGCCGAGGGCGGTGGCGATGACGGCGGCGGCCAGGCCGACCTCGAGCGAGATCTGGCCGGCGACCATGAGCCGGCCGAGCTCGTCGTAGCCGTTCTGGTCGGTGCCGAGCGGATGCCCGGGACCCGGCGCCAGGTTCTCGTTCGCCAGGTTCACGTGAATCTGGTCGGTGTGGTAGAACAGCGGCCCGAGGAAGCAGAACCCGAAGATCAGCACGAGCAGCGCCACGCCCACCAGCGCGAGCTTGTTCTCGACGAACACCTCGAGGCCGCGCATGAACATGCTGCGCGGCTTGGCGGCAGGCAGGGTCCCTGGGGCCTGTGCTTCGGGGGCCGGGGTGGCGGTAGTGGCGGTCATGAGCTCACGTACCTAACCCGCGGGTCGAGCGCCGCGTAGGCGATGTCGGCGAGCAGCGATCCGACAACGGTGGCGATCGCCACCACGATGATGAAGCCCAGCAACACCGGGTAGTCCTGCCGCTGCGCGGACTGGTAGAACAGGTAGCCCATGCCGGGGTAGTTGAACACTGACTCGGTGATCAACGCGCCTGCGAAGATCGCCGGCAGCGACAGCCCCAGCAGTGTGGCGATCGGGATCAGCGAGTTCCGGAAAACGTGCCGCCAGATCACCCGGCGCTGCGAGGCGCCCTTGGCCCGCGCGGTGCGCACCCAGTCCTCTGTCAGGTTGTCCAGCATGGCCGACCGCATGTACCGGCTGAACAGGGCGATCGTCACGAGGGCCAGGGTGACCACCGGCAGCGTCAGGTCACGCCAGTCGGACAGATCGTTCCAGACGCCACCCTGCGGTGCCTCCGGCCCGAACCAGCCGAGCTTGACGGAGAAGACCAGGATAAGCACGGTGCCGACGAAGAATGTCGGGGCGGCGTAGAACAGGAACGACAGCCCAGTGAACGTGTAGTCGACCGCCTTGTTCCGCCGCACCGCCTGCCAGATGCCGATCGGCACAGCGACGATCAGCGCGAGGATGGTGGACAGGCCCACCAGGATGATCGTCTTCGGCAGCCGCTCACCAAGCAGCGAGGCGACGCTCTGGTCCAGCGTCCAGGAGAACCCGAGGTTGCCCTGGAGCAGGTGGCCGAGCCACAGCAGGTACTGCTGGAACCACGGCTTGTCGAACCCGTACTGGGCGTTGAACTGGGCCAGCACCGCCGGGTTACGGTACGCCGCCGGGCCGAGGACGGCGATCGCGACGTTGCCGGGGATCAAGCGCAGCAGGATGAACGTGATGATGGTGACGATCAAGACCACGATCGCCGCCTGCAGGATCCGCCGTATCAGGAAGCCGAGCATCGTAACCCGCCAGCCCTAAATTGTCCGGAACGAAGTGGTGTGGCTGTGCGGGGGCCCCAGGAACCCCTGACGCCCCCGCACGGACTGCAACTAACTGCCATTGACGAAGTACCAGTTCTCCGGGTTGAGGTTGAGTGTGGTGGACTGCGGGATCACCCCGCGCAGGTTGCTGGTGATCTCGGTGAGCTCGTACACGCCGTTCGGCTGCCAGACCACGGGCACCTGCTTGGCCAGGAAGTCCTGCCAGCTGTCCAGTGGTCCCGTCGAGGCGGTGGTCAGCGTCGCGTTGATCATCGAGTCGTTCTGCGCGTTGGTGTAGCCGCCTGAGTTGGCGCCCGAGCCGGACAGGAACAGCGTCTCGCCTGACGGGTAGTAGTCAGGGACGAACGTCCAACCGCCGCCCCAGTTGCCCATGTCCCAGTTGCAGGAGATGTGCGCGACCACGCAGTTGCCCGCCGCCAGGGCGGTCACCTGGTTGAACGGCCTCGGGTCCAGGGACAGCTTGATGCCGATCTGCGAGGCGTTGGACTGCAGCTGCGTCATCTCCTGCTCGATCCAGGTGGTGCCCGTCGCGTACGGCAGGGTGAACGACAGCCCCTGGCCCTGCTTGATGCCCGCGCCGCACTTGGCCGGGTCGGTGCAGGTGGTGACGCCGTTCGGCACGACGGTCCAGCCGTTGCTGGTCAGCAGCTGCTTGGCCATGGTCGGGTTGTACGGGAACGGGTCCCCGGCCTTGCCCTGCGATGACAGGTACGGGTTCGGCGGGTAGGTGCCGACCGGGCCGACCGTGAACTGGCCGTACCCGTGCAGCGGACCCGAGATCACCGCGGCCTGGTTCATCATGAGCTGCAGTGCCTCGCGGAAGTACAGCTGCTTGATGATCGGGCCATTGCCGGTGGTCGACTGGTAGTTGAGCGGGAAGTAGTTGATTGACCAGGAGTACAGCGGGTCGAGCGTGTACCCGTTGACCGGGTTGTGGCCGACGGTCGCGTTGGACGGCTTGGGCGGCGCGTCCGTGGTCGGCAGGTAACCCACGTCGATCTTCTGGCCGCCGGTCGCGCCGGCCTGCAGCACGTTGTACTCCGCGTTCTCCGTGGTGAACGGGACTTCCTCGAACTTGGCCAGACGCGCCTTCTGCGGTCCGGAGTACGCCGTGTTCGGCACGAACGTGGAGTTGCCGTCGGAGTTGAAGGCGGAGAGCTTCCACGGGCCGTCGACGACCGACCAGATCGGCGAAGAGGCCCAGCCCGACAAGTTCTTGGACTGGCTGTCCAGGTAGCTGTAGACCGCGGCGCAGTCGCTCACGGTCGTGGTGCAGTGGCTCGGCCCGGACGCGGTCCTGTCCCAGGCCTCTGGCATCGGCGTGATCTGGCTGAGCTCGTTGTAGGTGAACCACTGCGGGTTGTACGCCTTGTTCATCGTCATCTGCACTTCAGTGGCGTTGACCGCCCTGACGTTGCTGACGTTGGTCGGGAACCCGCCTGGCACGAACGCGCCCCAGTCGGTGCTGGCGACCGCCTGCATCATGTGGATCCAGAACAGGACGTTGTTAGCGGTGACGGTCTCGCCGTTGGACCACTTCCAGCCCTTGAGGTGGATGGTCACCTGGTTGCCGGTGTACTGCGGCGCCTCGGCCACGCTGAGGCTGGTGTTCAGTGTCGGGCTCGCGCCGTTGCCGAACCAGTACAGCGGCCGGTACATCAGGTACTGGAAGTATTCAGCGTTGACCACGCTGAAGTAGGTGCTGCTGTCGAACGGGAAGATGTAGTTCGGCACGGTGGACGGCGGCAGCGCGTACGTCGCGGTGCCCCCCGCCACCGGCGTTCCCCCGGTGGCGGCTGCGCCGCTGGGTGAGCTGCTGTTGCTGCTGCAGGCTCCCGCGACTACCGCCAGGACGGCCACGCCGGCTGTAGCCAGCAGGGCGCGGCCCTTGCTACGCCTGGATGGGAAGGCTCCCATGTTGGGCGGCTCCTTACTCCTAGTAGCCAACGGCGCCCGGCGTTCGGGGAACCCCGCCCGACGTGCTGACCTCCGATATGTCCCAATTTTATCAACACGGTCCGCGAGTTGGTGCTCGCGGGTCTTGGTTCTGCCGTGCTGTTGTCTTCGCGAGTATGTCTACGCTGAGTACCGAAGACGGCGACGAGCGCCGGACAGCACCCTTGCTCGGTGCCCGGCGCAGCCCCCCAGGTAGACCGGTTGTATTGCCCCCGAACGCAGACTTCCCCCTCACTCGCAATATAAGCAGCTTGACGCCCAGGCATCAAGCTATGGCTAACGCAACGTAACGTTCGGGTAGCGTGGGCGCTCGGTAAGTCTTTCGATGATCCAACAAGAACCGACAAGACGGGATAAGTCCGCCTGCTCTAGCGCCGTCTGCATTGGCCGGAATTTTACCTGGGTCTCGGCCAGCTCGGCGGCCGGGTCGGAGCCGGCCACGATGCCGCCCCCCGCGAACAGCCGCGCCCGGTTCCCGGCGATCTGGGCGCAGCGCAGCGCGATGCCCCACTCGCCGTTGCCCTCGGCGTCCATCCAGCCGACCGGGCCCGCGTACCGTTCCCTGTCCATGTTCTCGAGTTCCCTGATCAGCTCGACGGCTGTGCTGGTAGGGGTGCCGCCCACCGCGGCGGTGGGGTGCACGGCGGCGACCAGGGCCAGCGCGGAGCGGTTCACGGCGAGCGTGCCGTGCACCCGGGTGCCGAGGTGCTGGACGTTGGCGTACGTGATCAGCTCAGGAACTTTTTGTACCTCGAGGGTCTGGCACAGCGGCGCGAGCGCCTCGCGCAGCGACGCGACGGCGTAGCGGTGCTCCTCGTTCTCCTTGACCGAGGACGTCAGCTCTTCGCCCAGCCGCGTGTCTTCCGCCGGGGTCGCGCCGCGCGGCTTGGTGCCGGCCAGCACCAGCGAGCTCACCTCGCTGCCCCGCCTGCGGATCAGCAGTTCGGGAGTGGCGCCCACCAGCCCGGCGCAGGCGAACGTGTAGCAGTCCGGGTACCTGGCGGCGAGCCTGCGCAGCAGCACCCGCGGGTCGATGGGGGCGTCGGCGGACGCGAACAAGTCCCGGGCGAGCACCACCTTGCGCAGCTCGCCGTTTTTTATCCGCTCCACGGCGGCGGCGACGGCTTGTTCCCACTCCGGCGCCGTCAGCGACCCGTCGTGCCAGCGGACTCCCTCGGGCGTCGTCCCGAAATCCGTCGCAGAGCCAACTTCAGCCCCACAGTCACCAGTGGCCCGGGAGCCCTGCTCGACGATCGTCGTCAGCCAGGCGGCGCCATGGCCGTCGCGGCCGATGACCACGCGCGGCACGACGAGGACGGAGCCCTCCGAGCAGTCATCGAACGTGAAGCTGCCGAACGCGACAAGTCCAGATCCGTGGCGGCGCGCGTCGTCCCTGATGTCCGCGCCCTCGAACACCTCGCGCAGCCACTTCTCGCCGGCGGTGAACCTGTCTTCCCCGGCCGGCAGCGTCACCCGGGCCGCCTCACCCCAGCCCGCCAGGCCCGCGCCATGCCGGATCCACGCCGCGGGGGCCAGGTCGGGAAGCCGTCTGAGCAGGTCGCCGTGATCGGGCACCGGCACGCTGTGCACAACAAGGTGCTCGCCGTCTGTGTCCCGTCCGGCCTCTCCTGGTTGCCCGGCCCCGCCCGTCAGCCCGG
>DATMKQ010000101.1:0-58946 GCA_035571275.1 Trebonia sp. | reverse complement strand
GCCTCGACGGCGCCGAGCCCGCCGGGGGTCGGAATTATCGACCCCAGCGCGCTTCCTGTCAGGTATACGAAGGCGATCCTCGCGAAGGGAACCGACCGGTCAAACGCCGCGACGCAGGCGGCCAGGCACAGGATGTACGAGAGGCTGAGCAGCAGCATGCCGCTGATACCTTCGGCGAGCTTTCGCGGATGCTGGGCAACCTCGACCAGTCGCGGCAAGACCTGGTTGAAGGTTGGCGACAGGCGCGCCCGCACCAGTCGCCGGCCGGCTGGGATGGCGAGTACCGTGCCTGCCAGCACCACCAGCCCGGCAACCACGAAGTAAGCCCACGTCGGTGGCCTGATCGCGCTCTTGGTTCCCGCTCCGGCGATCGCGGCCGATATGACGAGCAGCAGGATGTGCAGGGCGAAGGCCACTACCTGGGACACGCCGACGCTGGCGACCGCGACGGGTGCCGGTATCTTCCTGCGTTGCAGATACCGAACGTTCAGCGCCGCACCGCCGACGGCGGCGGGGGTTACCAGCGTGACGAAAGAGCTGGCGAGCTGGACGAGGAGAGTGCGGAGAAAGTTCAGCCGGTCGGTGACGAACCCGGACAGCGAAAGCGTGGCGCCCACGTAGGTCGTCGCCGACAGCGCGAGGGCGACGGCCCCCCAGCGCCAGTCCGCCGTTCGCAGCAGGCTCCCGACCCTGGCCCCGGCGAGCTCACCGGCCAGCAGGTAGGCGGCGATAACGGAGGCGACCAGCGTCAATAGGGTGCGCGGCCGGATGCGTTCCAGCTGCACGGGCGGGACTTCGCCGCCTGGCACCGCCGCGAGCAGGATCTTGCGAACGGCCGGCAGCACGTCGCGCCGACGGCGCAGCGCGTGCCTGGTGGAGCGGGCAAGAGCTACCGGCCGCAGCAGCGGCAGCACGGCCACCACATCGCTCCCGCCAAGCCTCTCGACCGCCAGCCCCGCAGACTTCTCCGGCCCGGCGAACAACGCGAGCTCGGCGATGAGCTGGGCTAGGTCCAGGCGTATCTGCAGGTCACTCGCCGCCACGTCGCCGTCGCCAGGGTCAAGCAGCATGACGACGCCGTTGTCCGTGAACCCGATGCGGTCGGCGGTGAGACCGCGGTGGGCGACGTGATGGGCGTGCAGCCGGGTCACCGTGTCCCAGATGCACCCGAGCTCGGCGTCGGTGCACCCGGGATTTCGCTGCATCAGCGTGGTGCCTTCCCAGTGATCGAAGGCCAGCACGGCGGCTTCCGACCCGACCCGGACCAGGGTTCGCAGCCGCGGGGTGGGCACGCTCGCCTCTTCGGTCGCGTAGGAGAGCAGCGCCCTGCGCTCGACCGTTCGGCTGACCGACAGCGGGGCGTTCCGGGCCACCTGCCCCTGTACCCGGAGCCAGCGGTAAAGCCGGTAAAACGCGCCGGCCGCCTCCTGGTCCCGGTCGTACACGACCGCGTCGAGTTGTCCGCCGTCCTGCGTCGACACCGTGTAGTGACGGGATCCGGCGGGTGCACTCACCCCGGTCTGGGCCGGGTGTACCCGCCGGATCGCGGTCACCGCCAGGTTCCCGGCGGACAGCGCCGCGGCGATGTCCCGTGCCGACGGACGATCTGACGTCGAGCCCGCGGCGTACCGGACGGCCAAGCCGATCGCGCGGCCGGCCAGCAAGGTGAGCAGGACGGACAAAACGGTCGTATGCCCGGCCGCTAGCTGAACGATCGCGTACACGCTTACCGCCAACCCCAGGGCGTTGCGCCAGGCCGGCCGCCCGGTCAGCCCGACCATCGTGGCGTAGGCGACCAGGCCGGCCAGGGGCGGATCAAGGGCGTCGACGTGGTTGACACCCGGGTGCGACATGATGATGGCGTAGTACAGCCGGGAGGCGGTGGGGCCCGAGAGCACGATGTTCGCGACCTCGGCCGCCGCGCCCGCCAGCGCGCCGGTCGCCACCGCTTCCGCGAGGTGGCGGACCTGACGCCTGACGAGCAGGGTCAAGGCCAGTCCCACGGGCAGGATCAGGAGCGCGAACAGCGCGATCGGAGGGACGACGTCCAGGAGGGCGCGCGGCAGCCGCTTGCTCGCGCCCACGATGTCCGTCTCGACCCCCGATGTCGTCGCGCTCGCGGCGACGGCGACCACGGCCAGCACGAAGATCCAGACGCAGGACACGATGCAGCGCAGCGCGTCGATCGGCTTGCGGATCCGGCGCTCAAGCTCGTCTGTCACCTGGATCGTGCCCGGCTGCGTCACGCCACGATCGTTTCATCTGTTAGCCCTGACGCCTACACGCAGCACCCTTTGATGCCCCGGCAATGATCCGGAAAGGGACCGTGCCGGGGCATCAGGTGAATCAGCTGACCTTCGCCACTGGGCGGACCGTTAGTTCGTCCGCGGCCTCGTCCCGGTCGACGATTACCTCGTCGCCGTCGGTGATCTCCCCGGACAGCAGGGAGCGAGCCAGCTTGTCGCCGATCGCGGACTGCACCAGGCGGCGCAGTGGACGGGCGCCGAACACCGGGTCGAAGCCGGTCAGCGCCAGCCACTCCCTCGCGGCGGGGGTGACGGTCAGCGCGAGCCGCCGCCCGGAAAGCCGCTTCGCCAGCCGCTCGATCTGGATGTCGACGATCCTCGTCAGCTCCGACGTGGATAGCGAATCGAAGACGATTACGTCGTCAAGCCGGTTGAGGAACTCGGGCTTGAATGCGGCCCGGACCGCGTTCATCACCGCGTCCCGCTTGGCCCGCTCGTCCAGCGCCGGGTCGGCGATGAACACTGAACCGAGGTTCGAGGTGAGGATGAGGATCGTGTTGCGGAAGTCCACGGTCCGGCCCTGCCCGTCGGTCAGCCGGCCGTCGTCAAGGACCTGCAGCAGCACGTCGAAGACCTCAGGGTGCGCCTTCTCGACCTCGTCCAGCAGGATCACGCAGTACGGCCGCCGCCGGACCGCCTCGGTGAGCTGGCCGCCCTCCTCGTAGCCGACGTAGCCGGGCGGTGCGCCGACCAGCCTGGCCACCGAGTGCTTCTCGCCGTACTCGCTCATGTCGATGCGGATTATCGCCCGCTCGTCGTCGAACAGGAACTCCGCCAGTGCCTTCGCGAGCTCGGTCTTGCCGACACCGGTCGGGCCGAGAAACAGGAAAGAGCCTGTCGGGCGGTCCGGGTCGGACACGCCAGCCCGCGCGCGGCGCACCGCGTCGGAGACGGCCTGCACCGCGTTCGCCTGACCGATCACTCGGTGGCCAAGCTCGGCTTCCATCCGAAGCAGCTTGCCTGTTTCGCCTTCGAGCAGCCTCCCGGCCGGGATGCCGGTCCAGGCGGAAACGACATCCGCCACGTCGTCAGGACCGACTTCTTCCTTCACCATCGGGGCCGGGTGGCCGACCAGGCCCGCGCCGTCCGCCGCACCGCTCGCGCCGCCAGCCTCAGAACGATCCGTGGCCACTGCCTCCGCAATCTCCGCGTCGAGCGTGGGGATCTCGCCGTAGAGAAGCCTCGACGCGGTCTCGTAGTCACCGTCACGCTGCGCCCGCTCGGCCTGGCCCTTCAGGTCGTCAAGCCGCTTCTTCAGCTCGCCGACCCGGTTCAGCCCGGACTTCTCCTGCTCCCAGCGCGCGGTCAGCGCGGTCAGCTGCTCCTGGCGGTCGGCCAGGTCGGCGCGCAGCCGCTCAAGGCGCTCCTTGCTCGCCGGGTCCGACTCACGCGACAGCGCGAGCTCTTCCATCTTCATCCGGTCCACGATCCGGCGCAGCTCGTCGATCTCCACGGGTGAGGAGTCGATCTCCATGCGCAGCCGGGACGCGGCCTCGTCCACGAGGTCGATCGCCTTGTCGGGCAGGAACCGCGCGGTGATATACCGGTCGGATAGCGTCGCCGCGGCGACCAGGGCCGCGTCGGAGATCTGGACCTGGTGGTGCGCCTCGTAGCGGCCCTTGAGCCCGCGCAGGATCGCGATCGTGTCCTCGACCGACGGCTCGCCGACGAGCACCTGCTGGAAGCGGCGTTCTAGCGCGGGGTCCTTCTCGATCCGCTCACGGTACTCGTCAAGCGTGGTGGCGCCGACCATGCGCAGCTCGCCGCGGGCGAGCATCGGCTTGAGCATGTTGCCAGCGTCCATGGCGCCTTCCGCCGCGCCCGCGCCGACGACAGTGTGCAGCTCGTCGATGAACGTGATGACCTGGCCGTCGCTCTGCTTGATCTCGTTGAGAACGGCCTTGAGCCGCTCCTCGAACTCGCCGCGGTACTTGGCGCCCGCGACCATGCTGCCCAGGTCGAGCGCGATGAGCCGCTTGCCGCGCAGCGATTCCGGCACGTCGCCGGCCACGATCCGCTGCGCCAGCCCTTCGACGACGGCGGTCTTGCCGACACCTGGCTCGCCGATCAGCACCGGGTTGTTCTTGGTCCGCCTGGACAGCACTTGCACAACACGCCGGATCTCGGCGTCACGGCCGATCACCGGGTCAAGCTTGCCTTCCCTGGCTGACTGGGTGAAGTCGACGCCGTATTTCTCGAGCGCCTGATACGTACCCTCTGGGTCCTCGCTGGTGACGCGGGCGCTGCCGCGCACCTTGGCGAACGCCTCGGTCAGCGCGTCAGCGGTCGCACCGGCTTCGCGCAGCAAGGTGGCCGCCTGGCCACCGTCGGCAGCCAGGCCGACGAGCAGGTGCTCGGTCGAGACGTACTCGTCCTCCATCTGGCGGGCACGGCCGGCGGCCGTGTTGATCACGGACAGCATCTGCCGGGACAGCTGAGGGGCGCTCGCTGAGGCGCCCCGCATCTGCGGCAGCCGCGCGATCTGCTCCGCGGCCTCCTTGGCGAGTACTGCCGGGTCGGCGCCGACGGCGCGCAGCAGCGGTGCCGCGGTTCCGCCGCTCTGCTCGAGGAGCGCGGCGAGCAGGTGCAGCGGATCGACCTGGGGGTTGCCATCCGCCGCCGCCTGTCGGATCGCGACAGACAACGCCTCCTGGCTCTTCCTTGTCAGCTTGTCGTCCATTGGTGGGTAATCCCCCTTGTTCCTTATTCACTTTTGCCCTGCTGGTCGCCCTGCGCGGCGGCGGGCTGCCAGAAGGTAACGCGGGTGGTGGCGCGGACCGGCACGAGCGTCGCCGCCGGGTCGGGAGCCGAAGTCCGCCGCAGTTCAGCGAGCCGCGCCGCGACCGCCCGGGTCGACTCGAGCTCGGCTCGCAGCTGCGCGACCTCGCTGTGCAGTTCGGCCGCCACCAGCCGGGCCTGCTCGAGTTCCCGTTCCAGGTCGAGAATCCGCTTGATGCCGTTGAGGTTGATCCCCTCTTCCTGCGACAGCCGCTGTATCTCGCGCAGCGCGAGGATGTCACGCATCGAGTAGCGACGCCCCCCGCCCGTGGTGCGCCGCGGTATCACGAGTCCGACCCTCTCGTAGCCGCGTAGCGTCTGCGGATGCATGCCGGACAGGTTCGCGGCTACGGAGATGACATACACGGCCATGTCGTCCGACATCTCGTACGAGCTGCTCATTGTCATCTCCCTTCTTTGCCAGCTGGTATTTCCGATGATCTTCCGGCTCAGTCCTGCCGCGCCTTGCGGAGCAGTTCTTCCCGAGGGTCAGGGCCGGACGTCGCTATCCGAAGGTCTTCAAGCGCCGACCTGGCCTTGTTGTTCAGTTCTTGCGGCACGGTCACCTCGACGGTGGCCAGCAGCGCGCCAAGGGTTCCGTCCTTACGCCGGACACCCCGGCCTGCGACGCGGAACACCCGACCGTTGGGGGTGCCAGGCGGGATCTTGACGGTCACGGCGGCACCGCGGTGCGTGGGCACCTTGATCTCCGCGCCCAGCGCGAGCTCGGTGATCGTCACGGGGACAGTCACCGTCAGGTTGTCCCCGTTGCGGCCGAACACCGCGTGCGGCTTGACGTGCACGCGCACGTACAGGTCGCCGGCCTTGCCCCCGTGCTCGCCGGGGGCGCCCTTCGCCGGGATCCGGATCCGCTGCCCGTCGGCGACGCCCGCGGGGATCCGTGCCTGGATCGTCCGCGAGCTCATCGCACGGCCGCTGCCGCTGCACGACGTGCACGGGTCGTCGACCACCAGGCCGCGACCCCGGCAGGTCTTGCACGGTTCGGGCATTCCGAATCCGCCAAGGTTCTTGCTCTGCTGGCCGGTGCCCTGGCAGTCCGGGCAGACCCTCGGCACGGTGCCAGCCTTGGCGCCAGTGCCGTGGCAGACCGGGCAGGGGCCCTCGCCGGTTAGCCGCAGCGTCACGGTCGCGCCGTCGATCGAGTCGCCGAACGACAGCGTGCTTTCCGTCTCCACGTCGGCGCCGCGCCTGGCCCGGCTCTGCGTGCCTCCTCGGTTGCGGAAGATCCCGCCCAGTACGTCGCCGAGCCGGTCGCCGCTTTCGCCCGACCCGCCGAAGATGTCGCCCAGGTCGAACCCGCCGAACCCGCCGCCTGCCCCGCCGCGGTTACCGGTAGGAACCCGGAACCCACCGCCGAACAGCGACCGAGCCTCGTCGTACTCTTTGCGCTGCTTCTCATCGGACAGCACGTTGTACGCTTCGGTGATCTCCTTGAAACGCTCTTCTGCGTCGGCGTTGCCCTTGTTCGCGTCGGGATGGTATTTCCGCGCGAGGTCCCTGTACGCCTTCTTGATCTCGGCCGCTTTCGCGGTCTTGGGGACACCCAGCGTCTTGTAGAAATCCTTCTCCAGGTAGTCCTTTGTGCTCATCTGGCCTCGCTGGGCTGGTTAGTCTTCCGCTTCTTCGCCTGATTGCCATTCGGCCGTGTCGGCGCTTCCGTCCGGCCCCGTAGCGGGCTCCGCGACGGCCACTCGGGCCGGCCGCAGGATCCGCTCGCCCACCTTGTAGCCGGGCTGGAAGATCTCCACGCACGTGTCGTCAGCGACATCAGCCGAGTAACTGTGTGTCAGTGCCTCGTGGATCTTCGGGTCGAACGCGTCGCCGCGCTGGCCGTAGCTCACCAGGCCCATCTTGCCGACCGCGGCTTGCAGCGAGTCCGCGACGGACTTGAAGCCGCCGGACAGCTCGCCGTGCTCCCGTGCCTGGCCGATGGCGTCGAGCACGGGCAGCAGTTCGCTGAGCGCGCTCGCGACCGCCGCCTCGCGCGCCGTGGCCCGGTCCCGGTCCACCCGCTTGCGGTAGTTGGCGTACTCGGCCTGCAGCCGCTGCAGGTCCGCGGTCCGCTCGGCGAGCTGGGTCCGCAGTCCCTGGACGGCAGCCGCCTCGGCCTTCTCGGTCTCGGACGCTGTTGGCTCCGGAGCCGTAGTGGCCTCTGTGTTCACCTCGTCGGCCTTCCCGTGCTTGGCGCCGGCAGGGGCGCCGGGCCCCCCCGACCGGCTGGCACCACTGGTGCCAGCCGGCTGGGAGGCCGCGTGCTTACCCCGCCGTGGCTGTCCGGTCACCGGGTCGATCCGCCTGTGATCGCGGATTACCGGGCCAGAGCCGGTCTCGTCGGGGGCTGTCATCAGGCGGCTCCGCCTTCGCCTTCGTCCACGATCTCGGCGTCGACGACACCCTCGTCCTGCGGGGCCTCCTCCTCGGTGGCGCCGCCTTCGGCGTTGCCCGCCGCGGACTGCTGGGCCTGGGCGGCCTGGTAGATCGCGGTGCCCATCTTCTGGCTGACCTGCGCGGCGTGCTCGCTCGCGGTCTTGATCGCCTCGATGTCGTTGCTGTCGATCGCCTTCTTCAGGTCGGCGATCGCGGACTGCACCTCGGACTTGATGTCCCCGGGAACCTTCTCGTCGTTCTCGGCGAGGAACTTCTCGGTGCTGTAGACCAGCGTGTCGGCCTGGTTGCGGACCTCCGCCTCCTCGCGCCGCCTGCGGTCTTCCTCGGCGTACTGCTCGGCGTCGCGGACCATCCGGTCGATGTCGTCCTTGCCCAGCGCCGAGCCACCGGTGATCTGCACCGACTGCTGCTTGCCCGTGCCCAGGTCCTTAGCGGACACGTTCACGATGCCGTTGGCGTCGATGTCGAAGGTGACCTCGATCTGCGGGATGCCCCGCGGCGACGGCGCGATGCCGGTCAGGTCGAACATGCCGAGCTTCTTGTTGTACGAAGCGATCTCGCGCTCGCCCTGGTACACCTGGATCTGCACCGACGGCTGGTTGTCATCGGCCGTGGTGAAGATCTCGGAGCGCTTGGTCGGGATCGTGGTGTTGCGCTCGATCAGCTTGGTGAAGATCCCGCCCTTGGTCTCGATGCCCAGTGACAGCGGGGTCACGTCGAGCAGCAGGATGTCCTTGACCTCACCCTTGAGCACGCCGGCCTGCAGGCAGGCGCCGACCGCGACGACCTCGTCCGGGTTGACGCCCTTGTTCGGCTCCTTGCCGCCGGTCAGTGACTTGACCAGGTCCACGACGGCGGGCATCCGGGTGGAGCCGCCCACGAGCACCACGTGATCAATGTCGGCGACCTTGACGTTGGCGTCCTTGATGACCTGCTGGAACGGGGTCTTGCAGCGGTCGAGCAGGTCCGAGGTCATCCGCTGGAACTCGGCCCGGGTGAGCCTGGTGTCCAGGTGCAGCGGGCCATCTGGGGAGTGGGAGATGTAAGGCAGGTTGATCTGCGACTCGGTCGACTGAGAGAGCTCGATCTTCGCCTTCTCGGCCGCCTCGCGCAGCCGCTGCAGCGCCATCTTGTCCTTGGACAGGTCCACGCCGTAGCCGGACTTGAAGTCCTGAACGAGCCAGTCCACGATCCGCTGGTCCCAGTCGTCACCACCGAGGTGGTTGTCACCGTTGGTCGCCTCGACCTCGACCACGCCGTCACCGACGTCGAGCAGCGAGACGTCGAAGGTGCCGCCGCCCAGGTCGAAGACCAGGATCTTGGCCGAGCCCTCCTTCTCCAGGTGGTAGGCAAGCGCCGCCGAGGTCGGCTCGTTGATGATCCGCAGGACGTTGAGGCCCGCGATCTGCCCGGCCTCCTTGGTCGCTGTTCGCTGCGCGTCGTTGAAATACGCCGGAACGGTGATCACCGCGTCGGTGATCTTCTCACCCAGGTAGGCCTCGGCGTCCCTCTTGAGCTTCTGCAAGATGAACGCGCTGATCTGCTGGGGGGTGAACTTCTTGCCGTCGATCGTCACGGACCAGTCGGTCCCCATGTGCCGCTTGACCGAACGGATCGTCCGGTCCACGTTGGTGACGGCCTGCCGCTTCGCGACCTCGCCGACCAGAACCTCGGCGTTCTTGGCGAACGCGACCACAGACGGTGTGGTCCGCGAGCCTTCCGCGTTGGCGATGACCGTCGGCTCGCCGCCTTCGAGAACGGCGACCACGGAGTTCGTCGTCCCGAGGTCAATACCTACCGCACGTGCCATGAGCAGTCCTTGTAGTGTGTGAAGTTGAGTCTTCCAGGCTCAAGCCTGCCCCAGGCGAGTCCCGGTGTCAAATGACTTGAGTCACTTACGCTCAACTTTGCTGATCGCCGGATCATTCCCGCGGCCGCACAAGATTTTCTGGCGGCACGCGCGAAGGGCTGACTGGACGATAACCCCTGAGAACCGATAAGTTACTCATAAGTAGCATATTGGCGGCCCCCGGGCGCGTTGACGCGTGACCTGGGCGGCCGGTACGGTTCGCGGGCGGGCGAAGCGGCCTGGCTAGGCTTGAGCCCCAGACATGAGGAGGTTCGGGCGTGGTCCTGCGCATGATCGTCGGCCTATTGCTCACCTTTGCCGCGCTCGCGATAGCAGGGCGCCGGGCGTGGTGGCTGAAGCGGCTCGCGTTTTCCGGTCAGCCCGCGCCGGAGCGAGTGGCGTTCGCGAGGACCCACCCGGGCACCGAAGTGGAAACCCAGCTGACCGAGGTGGTCGGGCAGCGCAAGCTGCTGAAGTGGACGGTGCCCGGGGCGGCGCACGCGGCCACATTCTGGGGTTTCATCGTCCTGCTGTTGACGATCATCGAGGCGTACGGGGACCTTTTCTCCAGGACGTTCGCGATCCCGGGCATCGGCCACTGGGCCTTCATCGCATTCATCGAGGACCTGTTCGCTGTCGGGGTGCTGGCCGGGATCATCGTCTTCACCGTGATCCGGATACGCGACAACCCGGATAAAGAAGGCCGCAAGTCGCGGTTCTTCGGCTCCCACACCCGGGCGGCCTGGGTAGTGCTGGCGATGATCGCGGCGGTGATCATCACGCTGCTGATCTACCGTGGCGCGCAGCAGAACACCGGCGCCTTCCCCTACCCGCACGCCTGGGCGTTCGCGTCCTGGGTGGTGGCGCAGATCCTGCACCCCCTGGGCTATGGGGTGAACAGCGTCCTTGAGGTGGTGTTCATCCTGGCCCAGATCGGGGTGATCATGGCGTTCCTGGTCGTGGTCGCCTACTCCAAGCACCTGCACATCGGGCTGGCCCCGGTCAACATCATGTTCTCCCGGCGGCCCAACGCACTGGGCCCGCTGGAGCCGATGCGCAGCAACGGCAAGGTCCTGGATTTCGAGGACGCTGACCCGGATACCGACGTGTTCGGGATCGGGAAGATCGAGGACATGACCTGGAAGGGCATGCTGGACCTGGGCACCTGCACCGAGTGCGGCCGCTGCCAGTCCCAGTGCCCGGCCTGGGTGACCGGTAAGCCGCTGTCCCCCAAGCAGGTCATCCTGGACCTGCGCGACCACGCCTTCGCCAAGGCCCCCTACATCCTGGCCGCCTCCGACGAAGCGCGGGACAAACTGCCTGAGGCGGTCAAGGCCGAGGCGGAGCGTCCGCTGGTCGGCACCAAAGACCAGCACGGAGTCATCGACCCGGACGTGATCTGGTCGTGCACCAACTGCGGCGCCTGCGTTGAGGAGTGCCCGGTCGACATCGAGCACATCGACCACATCGACGGGATGCGCCGCCATCAGGTGCTGGTCGAGTCCGCGTTCCCGCAAGAGGCCGCGACGATGCTGAACAACCTTGAGCGCAGGGCCAACCCGTGGGGGATGGCCGAAGACCGCCGCGGCGACTGGATCGCCGAGCTTGACTTCGAGGTCCCCGTTGTGGACGGCAAGATCGGCGCCGAGGTCGAGTACCTGTTCTGGGTCGGCTGCGCCGGAGCGCTCGATGACCGGGCCAAGAAGACGACTAAGGCCATCGCCGAGTTGCTGCACACCGCCGGGGTCACGTTCGCGGTCCTGGGGCCGATGGAAGCATGCACCGGCGACCCCGCCCGTCGGCTGGGCAACGAGTTCGTGTTCTCCATGCTCGCCCAGCAGAACATCGAGACGCTCAACGACGCCGGGCTGGCCGCCGGATCGGGCAAGAAGATCATCGCCTCGTGCCCGCACTGCTTCAACACCATCGCCCGCGAGTACCCCCAGCTCGGCGGCAATTACGAGGTCATCCACCACACGCAGGTGCTGGCCAAACTGGTCGAGGACGGGAAGCTGAAGCCGGTGAACCCGGTGCAGGAGAAGATCACCTACCACGACCCGTGCTTCCTGGGCCGGCACAATAAGGTCTACACACCCCCGCGGGAGATCATCGACGCCGTGCCCGGCACCACGGCAGAGGAGATGCACCGGTGCAAGAACCGCGGGTTCTGCTGCGGGGCCGGCGGTGCCCGCATGTGGCTGGAAGAGCGGATCGGCAAGCGGATCAACACCGAGCGCATCGACGAAGCCCTGGCCCTTGACCCCGACACCGTCTCCACCGCCTGCCCGTACTGCCTGGTCATGCTCGGCGACGCCGTCAACGCCAAGAAGGCGGCAGGCGAGGCGAAAGAGAACCTGGAAGTCATCGACGTCGCGCAACTGCTGGTCCGGTCGGTCCGCTCCGGCTCCTCCCGGGGTGAGGAGACCGGAGCAAAACCCTAAAACCGTTATCCGGAACGAGCGGTTGGTTTCCCCCACCAGCCTGCTATGGCCGGCTCCTGGGGGGTCCGTTCAGGATAATGGTTGCGAATTATCTCCAGCGTCACGATGTGCGCGTGCCGGAAGCTGGCAATGACCCGCACCTCCGCCGCCCAGCAGGCGGCGGCCAGCACATGGCGTGCGGCGAACAGGTCACCGGCCGTGATGCCCGCCGGGCACCACAGCTGGACCCGCTCCCCGAACGCGGTCGGCACCGTGTTGAGCACGAACGGCAGCTTGCCCGTCCTGTTCTGTACCCACGCGTGGGCGCAGCCAGCCCGGACGCGGTGCGCCGTGATGACGCACCGGACCCAGTCGAAGATCCGGCCGCGGGCAGGCGGCCAGCACAGCAGCGTGCTGAGCGCCATCAGCCCGGCCCCCGCGGTGGCGGCGAGCGCGATCAGGCCGAAGCTGGCCGCGATCAGCGCGGATAGCGTGCCGGCCGCGACGAGGATCCCGAGTTCCCACCGCCAGTGCCAGCAGAACTCGACCGGGCCCGGGCGGCGGGTACTTCGCAGCGCGGACTCGATGCTGGACATCACTGACGGGTCGTTAGGCCGCTGCGGCCGCCCGGACGCCATCAGGTTTCCTTGTTCGTGTTGGGTTCGACGCGGCCGCCGTGCGCCTCGAACTCCTCGCGAAGGGCGTTAAAGCGGGGATCGCGGTACTGTCGGCCGAGGCCGCCCGCTGTGACGGTGGCGGCCCAGCCCCGCCAGCCGGCCTCGGCGTCATTCATGGCGAAGAGGCGGTTCCCCAACCGCCGTGGCAGGTCCGTCAGCCAGGCGACGACGCCGGCGGTGGCGCTCCGGAGAGCGGCCGTTCCACCGACGGCCGGCCGTTCTTGTATCGCGGCTCCAGGCACTGCCAGGCTCTCCAACATCGGCGGGCCAACACCTGGAACCTTTCTCGTTTCCGCTACGTGACTAATTGGCCATCGGGGGTTGCCTTTCCCCAGCGCGGAGGTACCGTTGATCACGTCACTAGCCCTTCTCGGTGGTTCCTGAGGACGGGTGGTGTTTCGCTGGGCCGGTGTGGCAGCACTGGCCCAGCGGTGTTTCTGGGCTAGCCGGCAATAAAGGGCCGGCTGGACGCCAGGAGAGCCGCGTTTGCGTCTGTGGCGTGTGATGTTTGGGCGTACGCTCATGCACAGCGGAAGCGGACGCCGTGATTGCAGTGGAATAGCAGGTCCTCCTGTCCGTCGCTGCCCCGTGCAACACCCGCTGGCTAGCGATCTTGATCGGTAACCTTCGGGTCACCGCTCGACCCCGTTGTCGGTGCGGGTCGCTTTGAGGACGCTGACTGCGTTCTGATTTCATGGTGCACTGGGCGCTTGCCGTTGGCAAGTGCCAAAATCAAGTGCCATACTCATGTGCCAGCAGGGTCTGCAGTTTCGCGCCCAAGTGCCCAGCACAAGCGGAAGGAAGCGACCTCCAGTGCCGGAAGTGCGCAGCCCCACACTCCGCCGACGCGAGCTCGGTTCCCAGCTCCGCGCACGCCGCCTGGAGCTAGGGCTGACCGTAGACCAGGTCGCCCAGCACCTGCTCTGCTCGCCTTCAAAGGTGAGCCGCATGGAGACAGGCCAGCGCGGAGCGACGCTTCGGGATGTCCGCGACCTGTGTGCCTTGTATGGGATCACCAACGAGGAGGAGTCCGAACGATTGATGACGCTCGCCCGGGAGGGCAAGCAACAGGGCTGGTGGCAGTCCCACGAACTTAACTTCTCCACCTTCGTAGGCCTCGAAATGGCGGCGGTGTCCACAAAGTACTGTCAGTCGCTCGTTATACCCGGGCTGTTTCAAACTGCCGAGTATGCACGCGCGATGCATGACGTCGTCGTGCAACCGAAACTGAGCGCGGAGCGGATCGACGAACTAATAGAAGTCCGGCTTAGGCGGCAGCAACTACTCAAACGGGACCCGCCACTCGTCATTTCGGCGATCATCGATGAGGCCGCGCTGCACCGTGTTGTCGGCGGCCCGGCGACCATGGCTGCTCAGCTAGCCCACCTGGTTGAGGTGGCCGCTCTCTCAAGTGTTACACTCCGTGTAATTCCATACGAGGCTGGTGCGCATGCCGCAATGGACAGTATGTTCAGAATCTTGGAGTTCAGCGCTCCAACGCCCAGTGTCGTGTACGTTGAGGGTCTGGTCGGGCACATCTACCTAGACCAGCCTAAGGATATCGACAGATATGAAGAAATATTCGAGAGCCTATCCGGCATCGCGTTGACCCCAAAAGGGTCCGTCGAGCTAATCAGGCAAATTGGTGACATTCGCAAAAAATTACCGTTTGAGCGGTAGCATAATGGCCTGGACGATATGTGGCAGCCCATATTACACGGGCGTACTCAGTCGTTGGTTGCACCTAACTGTTCTTCGAAGGAGATGAGTAGAATGTACCTCGCCGGGGATTCTGAGCCGAAAAACTGGAGGACATCGCGACACAGCATCGGCAACGGTGAATGTGTTGAGGTGGCGTCGGTAAATCAAGATGTCGTGGTTCGTGACTCCAAGGATCCATCTGGGCCGAGCGTCCGGTACCCGATTAGTGTTTGGCGCGAGTTTGTGATGCGTGAGCGCCGTGGAAAATAACTGACCCCTCAGTCGTTATCGGTTGACAAACGCGCTGACCGCTGAACTCATACCTTAGTGCGGTAGAAATTGAGGTAGGAACGTGAAGGCGTCGGGCCGCGCTGGTCCTGGTATCTCGAGCCGTAGACGGACGAGCCATAAGGGTGCTCGGCCGGAGAACTAGTCCGGAACAGGCACAGCTGGCCGATTTTCATTCCTGGCCACAGCTTGATCGGCAGCGTCGCGACGTTGGACAACTCAAGCGTGACGTGGCCGGAGAAGCCAGGGTCGATCCAGCCCGCGGTGGAGTGCGTGAGCAGTCCAAGCCTGCCGAGACTCGACTTGCCCTCCAGTCGCCCGGCGACGTCGTCGGGCAAGCTCACGATCTCGTAGGTAGAGGCCAGGACGAACTCGCCGGGGTGCAGGACGAAGGGTTCCTCGCCGTCGGTCTCCACGAGCCGTGTGAGGTCCGGCTGCTCGACGGCTGGGTCGATGTGCGGGTAGCGGTGGTTCTCGAACACCCGGAAGTACCGGTCCAGCCGGACGTCGATGCTGGACGGCTGGATGAGCTCCGGGGCGTACGGATCAAGCTGCACCCGCCCCGAGCTGATCTCGGCCTTGATGTCACGATCAGAGAGGAGCACGCGAGCAACCTACCCGTTCCGGTACGATGTCTGGGCAGGCACGGCAAGACTCGTTCCGCCCGGTACGGTCTGGCCGCGCACGCGGGTGTAGTTCAATGGCAGAACATCAGCTTCCCAAGCTGACAGTGCGGGTTCGATTCCCGTCACCCGCTCCATCCAAGAACGCGCAGCATGGTTCGGTGCAGCCGCCCGCGTCCGCGAGTTGGTCATGGAGCGCCTGGCCTCTTGATCCACAATGAATGTCCCATTCAGCTTGCTATTGGCAGCTGTGTGGGCCATTCATGCTGGCCTTGTTGGGACGGACGAAGGCTTCGTGGCGGAGGTGGTCGTCCTGGCCGTCAGGCGGTGAAGTCCCAGCGGGTGTGGCCGAACGGGCCCTTTCTGAACCCCACTGCCTGGACTGGGATGAGCTGGTAGACCAGCGATGTCCCATGACCGCCGAATGTGCCGTCGTCGGCGACTTCGAAGGCCCAGTCGTCCCCGTATTTCGCCAGGAACGCATCTGCCACCTGGTGCAGCAGCGGCAGGTCGCGCACGACGACGGCCTCGCCGTGCAGGACGATGTCGAAGCCCTGGTCCCAGGTGTTGCAGCCGGTTGTCACCGCGCAGTTCCGGTTGGCTGCCAGGTTCTTCGACTTCTGCTCACCTGGCCCGCTGCTGAAATACAACGCTCCGTCCATCCAGACCGCGACCACCGGGGTCACATGCGGACGACCGTCAGCCCTAACACTAGACACCCAGAACAGGCCAGCTCTCTCCAACGCAGCCACCGCGTCTGGCCACGGTGTCGCCTGGGCGTTCTCTTCGCTGTAGCGGGCGTCCAGGAAGGTGACCGGCGACAAATTTGGCATGGCTTCTCCTTTCATCAACCCTCTGCGAGGTGAGACTTCTGGCAACGGCCGGATTCATCGCAAGATCGGTGACGGGCCGAATCACTCCCTCGCTCGTGCCCGTTGCGTGCCCGTTCGGAAGCGTGCTCACGGTACGGCTACTAGTCGAGCAGCCGTTCCCACAAGATCTCGTCGCGCCAGGCCCCGGCGGTGAAGATACGCGAACGGAGGACGCCGCACGGCAGGAAGCCGTTATTGCGGAGCACGTGCTGTGAGCCCAGATTGTCCATCTGGGTAAGTGCCTCGGCGCGATGCAGCTCAAGCTCAGTCGTCATCACCTCGAGCGCCTGGCTGACCGCACGCGTGGCATGCCCCCGTCCCTGATACGGGTACGCGATCCAGTAACCGAGCTCGGCCTTCCGCCACGCGCGCCGCAGGATGTGCTGCGCCGTTACCTGCCCGATGACAACCTCGTCGGCCAGCACCACGCCCGGCCACACCTCACCGTTGTGATACCTCACAAGCATGTCTTCGATGCGACCGCGCTGCTCGGCAGGCGTGTACCACCCCGGCGGGCGCTCCGGGTCCCACCGGGCGAAGGCTTGAGCATCGCGGCGGAGGTAGGCGGCCAGCACCTCGGCATCGCCGGGCTCAATGAGACGGATACTGGTTCGCGGCGTGTTCATGTCACCTGGCTTGGTTGTGCGGGCCGATCGGCAACGGAGCGTATCGCAACCAGGACGAGGCCTCTGCATCCGGCACACGCCCCACCCATCGCAGCCTTACGGCTCGGGCAGGTGCGGAGGCCAAAGGTCGGACGGTGCCCGCTCGATGAACAGGTGAATGTCCGGGTTCGCCGACGGTCCGAATCCGTAGCGGGCGTAGAGGCCGTGGGCGTCGGCGGTCGCGAGTGCCCAGCGGCGGAGTGCCTGGAGATCGGGATGGGCAACGACACAAGAGACAAGGAACTTGCCGAGTCCCCGACCGCGGTGGTCTGCCTCGACGTAAACATCGCCGAGGTAGGCGTAGGTCGCACGGTCGGTCACCACCCGCGCAAACCCCGCCTGCTGACCGGAAGGCGCATACAGCCCAAACGGCAGTGAATTGGCGATCGAGCGCTCAACCACGTCGCGCGGGATGCCTGTCGCCCAGTAGGCGCTCGCGAGGAAGCGATGGATGCGGTCAATGTCGAGGCGAACCGGATCGGTGGATACGACATATCCGTCCGGCGCGGCCCATTCGCAGGGATCAGGCATCCGCCGATTCTTTCAGAGCGCGGGCCGTATAGCCGGCGGGCCGCGAAGCGTCTGGCAGGATGTCGGTAGCTACCCAAGCCGCCTCGGGAGGGAACCGGTGCCTGTCCGCTTTCAGTTGGTCATCGACTGCGCCGACCCGGACCGGCTGGCCCGGTTCTGGGCAGCCGCGCTGGCATATGAGCTCGCGCCGGCGCCTGCTGGCTTCGCTACCTGGAACGACTTCTACCGCGACGTGGGGCTGCCCGAGGAGGACTTGGTCGACGGGGCGGACAGGATCAGCGACCCTGAAGGCCACGGGCCGACCATCTGGTTCCACGTCGTCACGGAAACCAAGGTGGTCAAGAACCGGCTGCACCTCGACATCCACGCCAGTGGCGAGCGGACGGACCCGATCGAGACTCGCAGGAAGCGAGTCGACGCGGAGGCCAGGCGGCTGGCCGGCCTGGGCGCCACCATCACTGGCGCGTTGGCCAGCGAAGGGCTCGACCACTACGCGGTCGGGATGAAGGACCCGGAAGGCAACGAGTTCGATATCAACTGACCGCGGTGCCCCCGAAGCGCCCCGCTGGCGCTGGCCCCAGGCACGGCAGCCGGTTTGGCCGACCTCAGGCGGGCATCCGTTATGGCTACCGCAACGCCAGCGCCGTACGCTGGCAGGGTGTTCACCATCAAGGTGAAGCGTCCGCAGTCCACTGCGGCGCGAGTCTGGAACGCCGCCCAGGGCGTGCTGTTCCCCATCGTCCTGGTCACGGCGATCGTGCTCAAGCTCACGGGCGTCGTCGACTGGTCGTGGTGGTGGGTGCTGTCGCCGTTGTGGATCAGCGGCCTGCTCCTAGTGCTCGTGGTGCTCATAGGTTGCGCTCTGCTTATCGCCGCTCGCTTGCAAGCACGAAGACAGGCGCGCGTGTGGGTGGACATGGCCGGGTCAGAGTGGTTCAGGGAGTTTGTCGCCGGGAAGACAAACCCGCGTGGCTCTGGCGGGGACCTCGGCGCCCAGGATGGAGAGGGACAGGCCCCAAGCCGGTCGGACGGGTGAGGCCACGGAGCTGACCGTTGACGAGTCAGCGCACCCGGCGGAGCGCGTCGCGATCGAGCGCGGCGAGAGACCGGTAGCCGTCGACTGCCATGATCAGGTCGAGTTCGGCAAGCATGCAGCGAAGCACGTGCTCGATCCCCGCCTGGCCGCCGACCGCGAGGCCGTAGGCGTACGGTCGTCCGATGCCCACCGCACGCGCGCCTAGCGCGAGCGCGGTCACCACGTCGGCCCCGCTACGTACCCCGGAATCGAAAATTACCGGCGCCGTGCCTGCGGCGTCGACAACACCGGGCAGGCAGTCCAGGGCCGGCAGACCACCGTTGGCCTGACGGCCACCGTGGTTCGAACACCACAGGCCGTCGACTCCGGCGTCGACCGCCCGGCGCGCGTCCTCCGGCGCGCAGATGCCCTTCAGCAGTAGCGGTAGCGACGTTAGTGACCGCAGCCAGGGCAGATCGTCCCAGGACAACCGTTGATTGCCGAACAGCCGCGACCATTGGCCGGTGGCCGCCTGCATGTCTTCCTCGGGCGGCAGCGCCAGGCGGCTGCGGAACA
Source organism: Trebonia sp. (assembly GCA_035571275.1). Lineage (GTDB taxonomy): Bacteria > Actinomycetota > Actinomycetes > Streptosporangiales > Streptosporangiaceae > Trebonia. Next base: position 40,236 of record DATMKQ010000101.1, on the reverse strand, counting down.
CGGGGTCGCTGGTGTAATTGGCCAGGCACAACCCCTTCAGCTGCGGGAAGCTCGCCAGCGCCAAGTCGCGCGGGCGCCAGCCCAAGGTCAGCGTGTCCAGCGTGACCACGATCGCCGAGAATCCGGCGGCCTCGGCGCGGCCCACCAGGCTTTCGCAAAGCTCGCGGTCGGCGGGCGGATAGAGCTGGAACCACCCGGGCGTCTGGCCGAGCTCGGCCGCGACAGCCTCCATCGGATCCTCGGTCAGGGTCGAAGCGACCATCGGCACGCCTGTCGCGGCCGCCGCACGGGCAGCAGCCAGATCGCCGTGCCCGTCCCCGGCGCACAGCCCGATCACCCCGACAGGCGCGAGCAGCAGCGGCGTAGCGAGGCGCCGTCCGAACAACTCCACAGACACGTCCCGCTCCACCGCGGCCGTGAGCATTCGCGGCATCAGTCCCCAGCCCTCAAAGGCCCGCACGTTGGCGCGCTGCGTCCGTTCGTCCCCCGCCCCGCCCGCGACGTACGACCACATTTGCGCGGACATGGCCTTCTCGGCCTGTCGTTCCAGTTCCGCGTACGACATCGGCAGAGCCGGGCGCTTGCCGGTCAGGCCGTCGAGATAAATGCCGAACTGCCAGTCGCCGTAATTGCTCATCAGAAGATTCAAGCGCAACCTGGGCCAGCGCGGGAAGGGGGCGGCCGAAGTGGACCAGGTGGGCAGTGGGGTGGCGAAGCCGGCGCAGGTCAGGCCGTCAGCCACGGCCGCAGCTTGTCGGGGTTCCTTACTGCCCAGATGTGCTTGATCCGGTCGCCTGCGACATCGAACGCGAATACCGTCACCGTGATGCCGGCCAGCTGAGCCACCAGACCGGGCTGACCGTTGACGGTACGCTCCAGGATCGTCATGTCGGGCGCCAGGTTGGCGAACTCGACGACCAGGCGCGCGATCTGCTCGCCGCCTTCGACCGGGAGAAGGCGGGCCGCAACGCGGCCTCCGCCGTCGGCAATGACGGTGGCGTCGGGGTCGAGCAGGCCGATTAGGGCGCCGATGTCCTTGGCTTCCCATGCCTGCTTGAAGTTCCTGACGATGTCGGCTTGCTCGGCTGTGGGGATCGCGGGAGCCTGTGAGGCACGGATCCGGCGGCGGGCCGAGGAGGCCAACTGGCGGCACGCCGCCGCGGAGCGGCCGACGATCTCGGCCACTTCGGCGAAGGAGTAGCCGAAGACGTCGTGCAGGATGAACGCGACGCGCTCGGCTGGGGTCATCGTTTCGAGCACGACCAGGAACGCCATGCTGACCGACTCATCGAGGGTGACCCGATCGGCTGGGTCGGCCACGGGGCCGCCGGGCTGCGTGCTGATCCACTCACCACGTTCGGGCAGCGGCTCCGGGATCCATTCGCCCACGTAGCGTTCCCGCCGGGCACGTGCCGAGCCGAGCACATCCAGGCAGATCCGGCTGGCGACAGTGGTCAGCCAGGCGGCGGGGGATTCGATGGCTTCCTGCTGTCGCGTGGACATGGCGTACCACCGGGCGTAGGTCTCTTGCACGGCATCTTCCGCCTCGGCCAGGGAACCGAGGAGCCGGTAAGCGAGATTAATCAGATGTCGCCGCTCGCTCATAATCGCGTCCAGGCCCGGGTCGGGCCCACCGTGTCCTGGCTCGGATGGGGTGGTCATGGTGCCGCGGCCTCCCTTGGTCGCACCTGCCCTCACCACTTCGACGAGACAGCGCACGGGAGTGTGAGGTCACCCTGCCGCCTGACATTCCGCGGGGCTGCGTCGTCGCAGGAGTAAGAGGAACACGACGATTGGAGACAACCATGGCATCCTCCGAGCAGGCAGCCGGACCGGCCCTGAAGGAACTTCTGAAGGACGGAGCGGTGGCCGGGGAGTGGATCGTGGATCCGTCGCGATCCGCCGTCTCGTTCAAGAGCGGGAGCATGTGGGGCCTGGTCCGGGTGCACGGCGTCTTCCGCCAGGTCACGGGCAACGGCACGGTCTCTCCGACAGGTGAGGTGAGCGGCGCCCTCACGGTTAGCGCGGCGTCCGTCGACACCAAGAACGCCAAGCGGGACACCCACCTGCGCTCCGCCGACTTCTTCGACAGCGATAAGCATCCGGACATCGCCTACACCGTTCAGGGAATCCGGCCGTCAGGACAGGGCGTCACCGTGACCGGCACGCTCAGCATTCGTGACCGGACGCGCCCCCTGACGTTCGACGGCTCGGCTACGGTCCACGGGGACGGCGAAGTGTGGCTCGACGCGACGATGGACATCAACCGGGGCGACTTCGGGCTCACCTGGAACCTGATGGGCTCAATGTCGATGAACAGCACCATTACCGTCCACGCCGTTTTCACCAACCGCTGAACACCAAGCGATATAAGTTCAGCGCCGGACCGGATGCTGGGTATACCGGACCGAGCCGCACTCCTGGCACACGCGGAACGCCGCTGCCTCCTCGGCGAGCTGCAAGCCAGCTTCGCGATCGACGGGAGCTGGCCCCTCGATGAACGCCTGTCGAACCCCCCTGGCGCGCATTCCCGACGTTGCGCCCGGAATCGGGATCACTCGCCTGCCGGCGAGTTGCCGCGGCACGCGCCAGGAGTAGCCGCAGTCAGCGCAGGTCCTCTCATACTCGCGGGCCAGCCATCGAAGGCGCATGACGTGATCGTCCGCCCTCCGGGCGGGCAGGGCAAGGCTTTCCGCCGGTTGGGTCGGCGAAATATCGGGGTGCGCGACTCGCGGCGAGCTAGTTCCGGTCATGTCGGCTATGACGTGCGGCCTTCGGCCCGGCGCCGGAAAAGCGCGGGTAGTGGGTTCCAACTTCCTGAGGGCTCCAGGAGAGGGCGGTGATGGTCGGGCCGCGGAGGCAGGCTGCCGCGGGGGCCTCGGGGAGGAGCCACCCGGTAATCTAGTGGGTGGCCGCGCCCTCCCCATCGCAAGGAGTCATGGCGCGGCGTAGGGGAACCAGTGCTCCGTTCAGGGAATCGTTTTTGTTATTCCAATGTTATCGACGGGGTTGTCAGCCGAGTAAGGAGAACTGCCACCGTGTCGGTGACGGATGTTGAGAAACGGCCTGCGTCGGGTGCCGCCGTCCGCGCCGAGGCGGAGCGGCGCCGGACGTTCGCGGTCATCAGCCACCCGGACGCGGGTAAGTCCACGCTGACCGAGGCGCTCGCGCTGCACGCGTCCGCCATCAACCAGGCGGGCGCGGTACACGGCAAGGCAGGGCGGCGCGGAGTCACCTCCGACTGGATGGCGATGGAACGCGACCGCGGCATCTCCATCACCTCGGCGGCGCTGCGCTTCGAGTACGACGGCGCGGTCCTTAACCTGCTCGACACCCCGGGCCACGCGGACTTCTCAGAGGACACGTACCGGGTGCTCGAGGCGGTCGACTGCGCGATCATGCTGCTTGACTCCGCCAAGGGCCTGGAGCCGCAGACGCTCAAGCTGTTCGACGTGTGCCGGTCGCGGCATGTGCCCGTGGTGACGTTCGTGAACAAGTGGGACAGACCGGGGCGTGAGCCGCTCGAATTGCTCGACGAGATCGAACAGCGGATCGGGCTGCGCCCGACGCCGGTGAACTGGCCCGTCGGCGTGGCCGGCGAATTCCGCGGCCTGATCGAGCGCAGTACCGGCGAATACACCGCCTACACCCGCACCCCCGGCGGCGCGGCGCGGGCGCTAGAGGAGCACTTCTCCGCGGACGAGGCGCTAGACCGTGAAGGCAAGGCGTACGAGGTCGCGGCCGACGAACTCGCGCTGCTCGACGAGATCGGGGCCGCCATCGACGTGCCGTCGTTCCTGGCCGGGGAGTCGTCACCCGTGCTGTTCGGGGCGGCGCTGCCGAACTTCGGCGTCCGCAGGCTGCTCGACGCGATGCGCTCGCTGGCCCCGGAACCGTCGCCCCGGCTCGACGTGGCCGGGGTCGCGCGGCCGGTTGACGCGCCGTTCTCCGGGCTGGTGTTCAAGGTGCAGGCCAACATGGACCCGGCGCACCGGGACCGGGTGGCGTTCGTCCGGGTGTGTTCTGGGCGGTTCGAGCGCGGCATGGTGCTCACCCACGCCGCTACCGGGCGGCCGTTCGCGACGAAGTACGCGCAGGCGATGTTCGGTCAGGACAGGGAGACCGTGGACGTGGCGTTTCCCGGCGACGTGATCGGGCTGGTCAACGCCACCGCGCTGCGCCCTGGAGACACGCTGTTCGCCGACGTGCCGGTGGCCTTCCCGCCGATTCCGTCGTTCGCGCCGGAGCACTTTGGCGTCGTGCGCTGCAAGGACGCCGGCAAGTACAAGCAGTTCCGCCGCGGTATCGACCAGCTCGACACCGAGGGCGTGGTGCAGGTGCTGTCCTCCGACCTGCGCGGTGACCAGGCGCCGGTGCTCGCCGCCGTCGGACCGCTGCAGTTCGACGTGGTGCTGCACCGGCTCGAGCATGAGTTCGGCGCTCGTTCCGAGCTTGACCATCTCGACTACTCACTGGCCCGGCTCACCGACGCCGACGGCGCGGTGGCGCTGGCGGGCCAGCGGGGCGTCGAGGTGCTCACACGGCGGCTGGACGGAGTCCTGCTCGCGCTGTTCGCCGACAAGTGGCGGCTGAACGCCATCACGCGCGACAACCCGGCGGTACGGCTCGACCCGCTGCTCGCCGGTAACGAGTAGCGGGCTGAGGGCTGTCCCGGGGAACCGCCGCGTTCGAGGCCAGAGCGGCGGGCTACTTCATACGAGGGACGTCGATCTGATCGAAGTCACCGTAGCCGTTGGTGACCCCGCCGCCGCCCGACCACTGCCACATCAGGGCGTACTTGCTTGCCGAGGTCAGGCCGCCGAAGAACTGCGCGCACGTGTTTGTGCCGCGCAGGCACCAGCCGATAGGAGCCTGCGAGACATGGGAGGTCTCCGGCAGGTAGGTCCACTCGTAGGTGTTCGGGATCTGCGAGGCTGTGCCGGTGCCGAAGATGTTCGACCAGATCGGGGCGGAGGAATAGACGCCGACCTTGTACTTGGAGTGCGTGGTGATGTAGGTCGCGAAGGCGTTGAACTCGGCCCTGTCAACCGTCGCTGGGGTGTGCAACTGCTTCACAACCCCGCTGCACGGCGAGGTATAGACCTCGTTCCACCCGTTGTCCCGCGCTGGTGCGATCCCCGGCTCCTCTATGTCGGCCCACACCACGGGGTAGGTAACGTGCAGGCTCGCCATGGCCGCCAGCGCTTTTTCCGCCTGGTAGGCACCCCAGTTGGCCGCTTGGGTCGCGGTGCCGTTCCAGTCCGGATCGACACCGGGACCGCCCATGAACCAGTAGACGCCGGTACCGATACCCAGGTTGTACTTGGTGTAGTTGGTGTTGGCCTGCGCGCTGTTGGTCGATGACCAGGCGCGGAAGTAATAGTTTCCGCACCCCCCGACGATCCCCTCCCAGTTGCCCGCCATGCCGATGTAGCCGCCGTAACTGCTGCCGGTCACAGGCTCGTGGTACGGGCCACTCCCGGCCACGGACATAGGCCAGCTGTCGGTGCCGTAGATGAAACCACTAGGGCCGTCATAAATCGTCGCCGTCGCCGCGTTCGCGGCCAGGGGAAGCATGACCGCTCCCGCCGCGACCAGACTCACCGCCAGTCCCAGCGCCTTCGTCAGTGCACGCATGTGCAGCCTTCCTGAACAATCGCGCAAAACGTCTGTGCATCTCGTATGACGCACCAGGTGCGGCGATGGTTGGGCGATCCGCCCTCCGTTACCAAGTGTAGTCGGCGGCGGGACAGGTACAGCTCGGCCCGGGACGGCTAAAGCTGCTCGCCGGGGATCTCTAGCTGGCTGATCGCCTGGCCGTAGGTCATGGCGGCGAGCTTGGCGATGTTGCCGTGCGCGCCGAGCGGCGCGGCGTATTCGGCGCCGACAGCCATCGCGTCCAGGTCGCTCTTGGTCGCCTCGGGGCCGATGAAGCACGGCGCGATGGCGAGCCGGTTCACGCCCATCTCCTTCAGGCGCATCGCGCCCTCCTGAAGGGACGGCTGGCTGTCCAGGGACACAGACATGACCGGCAGGGCGAGCCTGGCGGCGAGCAGCACCGACGTCACGTTGGCCGCGGCGGCGGCGTCCGGGCCGCCGACGGTCGCGATGAGGATGCCGTCAGCCGCGGTGACGATGCTGAACAGCCGTACCCGGTCCGCGCGCGCGAGACCTGCCTCGGACAACCGGATGTGCAGGACCTCGGCGATCAGCGCGTTGGAGTTCATGAACCCGCTGACGAGCGCGTTCGCCTCGCTGGCGGCCACTGCCTCGCGCAGCCTGCGGGTCAGCGGCGGGTTGGGCGTGGCGATCAGCGGTACCACCACGGCGCACAGCGCGCCGGCCGGACGCCGCGCGGCGGCGTCCGCGAGGATGGCCCGAACGTCGGTGGGATCGGAACGGCCGCCGCCGTCGATACGGGCGGCGCGCACGTCTACCGCGGGGTTATCGACGCGGAGTATCGCGGCTAGCTCGCCCACCGGCCCCGATGTGAGATCGGTGTCGCCACCCGGGACGGCGAGCACCAGTGCCGGGGCGCTCTGCGGCAGGCTCGCGGGCACCGCACGGCGATGCCGGCCGGCCGGGCGGGGCGGGCGGACCGCCGACTGGCGGCTCGGCATGGCCTGGCGACCGGGAAGGTTCTCGGGCTGGTCTCCCGGGCCTGGACGCCTCACGGGCTGCTCCGGGTTCGGGTGCCTGGCGGGCAAGTCCTGGTTCGGGTGCCTGGCGGGCAGGTCGGTCGGGAACTCTCGCGACGGCAGCGACCCGCCCGGCTGCCGGGAAGGCATGCCGTCGTTAGGCTGCCGCGTGGGGAGGCCTCCCGAAGGGTCGCGAAGATCCGTCACGAGTCGGAAGCCTAGCCTCAAGGTGCCCGTGATGCCTCAAAAGCGCCGAAACAGGTGAACACGGAAACCCCTCAGCGCGAAAATACCGCAGCCGACAGCGACGCGCTCATGATCTCGAGGGTGCCAAATTAACTACTAGCGAGTAACATAGGACTACGTCACCCGAGCTGCGGAGCGATACATGAGCCACTACAAGAGCAATCTCCGGGACATCGAGTTCAACCTCTTCGAGGTGCTCGGCCGCCAGCAGGTGCTTGGCACCGGCCCGTTTGCTGAGGTCGACGAGGAGACTGCCCGCGACATGCTCGCCGAAGTCAACCGGCTTGCTATCGGGCCAGTGGCTGAGTCGTTCGTCGACGCCGACCGCGACCCGCCCGTCTTTGACCCCGTGACGGGGAGCGTGACGCTGCCTGAGTCGTTCCGCAGGTCGTTCCGTGCGTTGATGGACGCGCAGTGGTGGCGTCTGGCTGTTCCGCCGGAGCTTGGCGGCACAGTGGCGCCCAGGTCCCTGAGCTGGGCGGTAGCCGAGGCCGTCCTGGGGGCCAACCCGGCCGTATGGATGTACGCGAATGGCCCTACGTTCGCTGCCATACTGTCCGAGATCGGGACCCCGGAGCAGAAGCGCTTCGCCGAACTGGCCATCGAGCGGGAGTGGGGCGCCACGATGGTGCTGACCGAGCCGGACGCCGGCTCGGACGTGGGCGCCGGGCGCGCCAGGGCGATCGAGCAGCCGGACGGGACCTGGCACATCGAAGGTGTCAAGCGCTTCATCACCGGCGCCGAACACGACATGGCAGAGAACATCTTCCACCTCGTGCTCGCCCGGCCCGACGGCGCCGACCCGGGGACCAAGGGCCTGTCGATGTTCCTCGTGCCCAAGTTCCGCGTGAACGAGGACGGCTCGCTGGGCGAGCGCAACGGCGTCAAGGTCACCAACGTCGAGCACAAGATGGGCTTGAAGGTCTCCACGACCTGTGAGCTGACTTTCGGGGCCGGCGGGCCGGCCGTGGGCACGCTGGTCGGCGGCGTGCACGAGGGCATCAGGCAGATGTTCATGATCATCGAGCACGCCCGGATGCTGGTCGGCAGCAAGGCGATCGCCACGCTGTCCACCGGCTACCTCAACGCGCTCGAATTCGCGAAGAACCGTGTGCAGGGCGCGGACCTGACCAGGCAGACCGACAAGACCGCGCCGCGGGTGACAATCATCCATCACCCGGACGTGCGACGGATGCTGATGCTGCAGAAGGCGTACGCGGAAGGCATGCGGGCGCTCGTGCTGTATACGGCCACGCAGCAGGACGCGGTCCAGCTAGCCACGGCCGCGGGCACCAGGGACGAGGCCGCGGCGGCGCGCAACGACCTGCTCCTGCCCGTGGTGAAGGGGGTGGGCTCCGAGCGCGCGTACGAGATGCTGACGCTCTCCCTGCAGACGTTGGGCGGCTCCGGCTTCCTCCAGGACTACCCGATCGAGCAGTACATCAGGGACGCGAAGATCGACAGCCTCTACGAGGGCACCACCGGCATCCAGAGCCTTGACTTCTTCTTCCGCAAGATGATCAGGGACCAGGGCGCCGCGGCCCGCTCCCTGCTCGCCGACATCACCGCGTTCGCGCAGGCCGGCGACGAAGGCCGCGACGGAAACGGACGGCTCAAGACCGAGCGCGTCGCCCTCGCCGAGGGGGTCACGCAGGTCGAGGCGATGCTGTCAGCGATGACGAACTTCGTGATCGGCTCGCTGGAGCGCTCGGAAGAGATCTACAAGGCCGGGCTCAGCTCAGTGCGGCTGCTGCTCGCCTTTGGCGATCTCATCATCGGCTGGCTGCTGGCCAGGCAGGCCGAGGTGGCGGAGCGAGCGCTGGACAACGCTGACACGCTCTCCGCGGCCGACCGCGACTTCTACACGGGCAAGCTCGCCGCGGCCCGGTTCTTCGCCACGACGGTACTGCCCCGCCTCGAGTCCGACCGCAAGATCATCGAGGAAACCACCCTCGACCTGATGGACGTCCCTGAGGGCGCCTTCTAAGGCCGGGCGCTAGAACTCGAACTGGACCGCCGCGCGCTGCGCGGCGAGCGGCAGGACGAAACGCCGCACGATCTCGCGATGCCCAGGGTCGTCACGATAGGCGAGGTAGCCGGCCTCGTCGTCGAAGTCGGCGCTCACCGCGAAGTCGAAGTTCCCCTGGTTCAGGGCCACGTCCTCGCCTGAGGCGAAGGCGCGTATCGACGGGACCATTGACGGCAGCTTCGCGATCTCGGTCGCGACTTGCTGCTTCTGCTCCTGCGTCGCGTCGGCGTTCCACTGGAAGACCACGGTGTGACGGATCACGGTCAGAGTCCCATGTCGTCGAGTTGGCGCAGCAGGTCAGTGGTGGCAGGGCGGCCGGGGTGGCCGGGGCTAGCAGGGCGGGTCGGGCTGGCCGGGCCGCCGTTGCCAGCACCGCGGCTGTCGTCGGCGCCCGAGCGGATTCCGGTCGTCCATCCGCTTCGCCACCCGCTGCCGCCCGAGGTGACCTCGGCCGGGGTGCGCGTGCGCAGGAACCAGGCCGCGACCACCCCGCCGAACAGCCCGCCAAGGTGCCCGATCCAGCTGATCCCTGGCGTGCCGGGGATGGCCACCTGAAGGATGGTCCAGTACAGCACGCCCGCGACGATACCCACGCCGATGTCCAGCAGGTTCCTGTCGAAGAAGCCACGGATCAGGACGTATCCGAAGTACCCGAAGATCAGCCCGCTCGCTCCCACGGTGGGTTCGCCGCTGCTCTGGAAGAGCCACACTGCCAGCCCGCTCGTCACCACGATGATGAGACTGACCAGCAGGAACTTCCCGATGCCCCGGTACGCGGCGAGCACGCCGAGGACGAACAGCGGCACCGTGTTGCCTTCAATATGCTGCCAGGACAGATGCAGGAACGGTGCGGTGAAGATGTCCGCGAGGCGACCCACGTTGTGCGGATAAATCGCGAATTCCGTATCGAGCCGGTACCCGTCGGCCCAGTTGAACACCTGCAACACCCAGATGAGCGCGACAAAGCCACCCACGAGCACGAACGCGTCGCGGACCTTTCGCACGGACATCCCGGACACCTACCCCTCGCTGCGGCGGCGGCTCACGACCACGCGAGCATCCGGACCGGATCTTCCAACATCGAGCCTACGTCCCTAAGCACCGCTGAGCCGAGTGCTCCGTCCACGATCCTGTGGTCAAATGACAGCGACAGCGTCGTCACCTTCCTGATGGCGAGCTCGCCCTGGTGCACCCAGGGCATGTCGCGGACCTGTCCGAAGGCCAGGATCGCCGCTTCTCCTGGCGACAGGATCGGCGTTCCCGAGTCGACGCCGAACACGCCCACGTTCGTGACCGTGATCGTGCCGCCGGACAAGTCGGCCGGTGTCGCCTTGCCCGCACGCGCCGTGGCGGCCAGTTCGTCGAGAGCCCGCGCGAGCCCCGCCAGCGGCAGCGCGTGCGCTCCCTTGACGCTCGGCACGAGCAGCCCGCGCTCGGCGGCCACCGCGATGCCCAGGTTGACGTAGTGCTTGACGACGATCTCCTGGGCCGCCTCATCCCACGACGAGTTGATCATGGGGTTCCTCGCGACGGCGACGAGCAGCGCCTTAGCGATGAACAGCAGCGGCGACACCTTGACCCCCGCGAATTCCGGCAGTTCGCGGGCCCGCCGCACGGCGGCCATCGTCTCGGTGACGTCCACCTGGAGGAATTCCGTCACATGCGGCGCGGAGAACGCGCTGGCCACCATCGCCGCCGCAGTGTGCTTGCGTACTCCGCGGACCGGGATCCGCTCTTCGGTCCCGCTGAGGCTGGGCGCCGCCGCGATCACTGGTCCGGTGCCGGTTACCGCGTCTTCATATCCAGAACGAACCGTGGCTTCTCCGGCCGCGCGCTGCACATCCTCCCTGGTGACGGACCCTTCCGGCCCGCTCCCGGTCAGCGTGCCAAGGTCCACGCCCAGGTCCTTGGCGAGCTTACGCACGGGCGGTTTCGCGAGCGCGGCTCTGCTTCCCCCGTGGGGCGACGGTGTTCCTGGATAGGACGCGGGCCGCGTTGACGGCGCCTTTCGCGGCCGCCGGGTAGTCGCTCCCGGCTTGACCCCGTAGCCAACGAGGACCGCTTGCCGCACAGGAGGCTCCTGCCCGGTGTCCTGCTGTCCGTCAGCGGGATTAGCTGCCGGTGCCGGTGCCGGTGCCGCGGCCGTCTCGCCGCCTGTGCTTGGCGCCGCACTCCCCGCCACTTCCACCGCGATGATCGGGGTGCCCACGTCGACGGTGTCGCCCTCGGCCGCCAGCAGCGCGCTGACCGTTCCGGCCCACGGGCTGGGCAGTTCGACGACCGCCTTCGCAGTTTCTATATCGACGATGATCTGGTTGATCTCGACCGTGTCACCTGGCTTGACGTGCCAGGAGACGATGTCGGCCTCGGTCAGGCCCTCGCCCACGTCGGGGAGCCTGAACTCTTTGTTCATGGGGTCCTTTCCGGGCTCAGAAGGCGAAGGCGCGGTCGACGGCGTCCAGGATCCGGTCCAGGTCGGGCAGGTAGTGCTCCTCGAGCTTGGCCACCGGGTACGGGGTGGCGAAGCCACCGACCCGCTGCACCGGCGCTTCCAGGTGGTAGAAGCACCGCTCAGTGACCCGGGCGGCGATCTCGGCGCCGAGCCCCGCATAGACGGGCGCCTCGTGCGCGACCACGCAGCGGCCGGTCCGGGTGACCGAAGCGGTGATCGTCTCGACATCGATCGGCGACAGCGACCGAAGGTCGATGACCTCGATCGACTTGCCCTCCTCGCGGGCCGCGATCGCCGCTTCCACGCAGGTGCGCACCAGCGGCCCGTAGCTGAGCAGGGTGATGTCGTCACCTGGCACGACGATCCGCGCCTGGTCGAGCGGCAGAGCGCTGTCCAGCGGGGCCGCGGTGTCCACCTCGCCCTTGTCCCAGTAGCGCCGCTTCGGTTCGAAGAAGATCACCGGGTCGTCGCTAGCGATCGCCAGCTGGATCATGGCGAACGCGTCCGCCGCGTCCGCGCAGGCGACTACGCGAAGCCCCGCCGTGTGGGCGAAGAAGACCTCGGGTGATTCGCTGTGGTGCTCAACAGCGCCGATGCCCCCGCCGAACGGGATGCGGATGACCACAGGCAGCGTCACCTGACCACGCGACCGGTAGTGCATCTTGGCGAGCTGGCTGACGATCTGGTCGGTGGCCGGGTAGACGAAGCCGTCGAACTGGATCTCGCACACCGGCCGGAAGCCGCGCAGCGCCAGGCCGATGGCGGTGCCGACGATCCCCGACTCGGCAAGCGGCGTGTCCATAACGCGGTGCTCGCCGAAGTCCTTCTGGAGCCCGTCGGTGACCCGGAACACCCCGCCGAGCCTGCCGACGTCCTCGCCCATGATCATCACTTTGGGGTCGGCCTCAAGCGAACGACGCAGGCCTTCGTTCAGCGCCCGGGAGAGCGTGAGCTTGGTCATCGCCCAACCTCACTTTCAAACCCGCTCAGATAGGCCGCGTACTGCGCGCGCTCGGCGTCCAGGATCGCGTTGTCGCCGGTGTACACGTGGTCGAACACAGTGAGCGGCGCCGGGTCTGGCAGCGCTCGGCAGGCCTCTCGCAGGTGTGCGGCCAGTTCAGCCGCCTCTGCGTCGACTTCTTCGAAGAACGCGGAATTGGCCTGGCCGGTTCGGGCCAGGTACGCCCGGACCCGCTCGATCGGGTCGCGCAGCCGCCAGGTCTCGAGCTCGCTTGCCAGCCGGTATCGCGTGGGGTCATCGGTGGTCGTGTGCGCGCCCATCCGGTACGTGAAGGCCTCGATCAGGGTGGGGCCCTGGCCCTCGCGCGCGGCGCGCAGCGCCTGCCTCGTCACCTCGTAGCAGGCGAGCACGTCGTTGCCATCGACCTGGACGCCAGGGAAGCCGAAGCCGCGGGATCGCTGATACAGCGGAATGGGGCTCTGCCGTTCCTGCGGGGCCGAGATCGCGTACTGGTTGTTCTGGCAGAAGAAGACCACCGGGGCGTGGAACACGGAGGCCCAGGAAAAGGCCTCGCTCACGTCGCCTTGGCTCGTGGCGCCGTCACCGAAGTAGACGATGACCGCCTCGTCCTCGGCGCTCTCCTGCCTGATGCCCATCGCGTAGCCGGTGGCGTGCAGCGTCTGGTCGCCGATGACGATCGTGTACAGGTGGAACTTGAACTCCTCCGGGTTCCAGCCGCCGTTGTCGACGCCGCGGAAGAGTTCGAGCAGGCGTATCGGCTCGACGCCGCGGCACCACGCGACGCCGTGCTCGCGGTACGAGGGGAACGCCATGTCCTTGGGTGTCAGGGCGCGTCCCGAGCCGATCTGGGCGGCCTCCTGGCCGAGCAGCGAGGCCCACAGGCCCAGCTCGCCCTGCCGCTGCAGCGAGATCGCCTCGGTGTCGACCCGCCGGACCAGCACCATGTCGCGGTACAGGCCCTTAATGTCTACATCTCCGAGCGGGTATTGGGGGTGTTGGACCCGTTCGCCCTCGGGTGTAAGGAGCTGAATGAACTCGGTGTCATGGGGCGCGACCATGGTCGCACCGCCGATTTCGACGGTCACGTGCCACTCCTTTCGGCGAGACCGGCCGGTGGGGTTGCCACCGTCGGCCTGACCGGCCTTGATGCCTTGGCAGCTGTACGCTTCATGGGCGCTGGCTACCCGGCTGGACGCTTTATACCTGACGATATATGCCCTGTTTGCCCTGGGAGGATACGTGACCAGAGTGATCGTTGAAGTAATGCTCAAACCGGAGATCCACGATCCTCAGGGCGAGGCGGTTCTCAGTGCATCGCACCGTCTCGGCTTCGGCAATGTAACAGAGGTTCGCCAGGGAAAGCGGTTCGAGCTCGAGATCGATGGCCCGGCGGGCGGCGAAGCGCTCGCCGCGGTCGAGGAGCTCGCCCGCGAGCTGCTGGCGAACCCCGTCATCGAAGAGTTCACCCTGCGCGCGGCCGAGTAGCCTCCCTTGCTATCCCGCACCTGGGAAAGTTGGGGTTCGCGGTCGCGTTTACCTGCGCTGGAGCGCTGCCGGGTAGGCTGCGGACGTGCAGATTGGCGTGGTCACCTTCCCCGGGTCGCTCGATGACGCGGACGCGGCCCGCGCCGTGCGCTACGCGGGAGCGGAGCCGGTTTCGCTATGGCATGCCGACCGGGATCTGCGCGGCGTCGACGCGGTCATCCTTCCCGGCGGCTTCTCCTACGGCGACTACCTGCGCTGCGGAGCGATCGCCCGGTTCTCGCCGGTGATGGCCGAACTCGTCCCGGCCGCCAGGGCGGGGCTTCCCGTACTCGGCATTTGCAACGGCTTCCAGATCCTGTGCGAGGCGCACTTGCTGCCTGGCGCGCTCACCAGGAACGCCGGCCTGCGTTTCATCACCCGCGACGTGCGGCTCAAGGTCGACAATGCCAAGACTCCCTGGACCGCGGGATACGTCAGCGGACAGCAACTGCTGGTCCCGCTGAAGAGCGGCGAGGGCGCCTTCGCCGCCGACGAGGCCACACTCGACGCCCTTGAGGCCGGCGGCCGGGTGGTGGTCCGTTACGACAGCGACGCGCCTAACGGTTCCGCCCGGGGTATCGCGGGAATCTGCAGCGAGGCCGGCACCGTGGTCGGCTTGATGCCGCATCCCGAGCACGCGATCGACGCGCTGACCGGGCCGTCCGCCGACGGGCTTGGATTCTTCGCCTCGGTGGTGCGAGAGTTCGCGGGAGCGGCCCGGTGAGCGACAAGGACACGGTAGAGGTCGCCGCCGACACGCCCGAGCTGAGCCAGCCGTTCGCGGCGCTCGGGCTCACCCCGGACGAGTACGAGAAAATCCGGCAGATCCTCGGCCGCCGACCGACCGCGGCCGAACTAGCCCTGTACTCGGTCATGTGGAGTGAGCACTGCTCCTATAAGTCATCAAAGGTGCACGTGCGCAAGCTCGCCCCGAACGAGCAACAGTCGACCGCGCTGCTCGCCGGCATCGGCAGCAACGCGGGGGTTGTCGACATCGGGCAGGGCTACGCGGTCACGTTCAAGATCGAATCGCACAACCATCCGTCATTCGTCGAGCCGCACCAGGGCGCGGCGACCGGCGTCGGCGGCATTGTCAGGGACATCCTGGCGATGGGCGCCCGCCCGGTCGCGGTGATGGACGCGCTGAGGTTCGGCCCCGCTGACGCGCACGACACGGCGCGCGTGCTGCCAGGCGTGGTCAGCGGCATCTCCTTCTACGGCAACTGCCTGGGCCTGCCCAACATCGGCGGCGAGCTCGCCTTCGATGCCTGCTATTCCGGGAACCCGCTGGTCAACGCGCTGTGCGTGGGTGTGATGCGGCACGCCGACCTCAAGTCAGCGGTCGCTACCGGGCCGGGTAACAAGGTGATCTTGTTCGGCTCGCGGACCGGGCCTGACGGCGTGGGCGGAGCGTCGGTGCTGGCCAGCGCGACGTTTAGCGGAGCCGAGGGGAAAGCGGCTAAGCGGCCCAGCGTCCAGGTGGGCGACCCGTTCATGGAGAAGCTTCTGGTGGAGTGCTGCCTCGAGCTGTACGCCGCGGGGCTGATCGAGGGCATCCAGGACCTCGGCGCGGCCGGCATCGCCTGCGCGACGACCGAACTCGCCGCTGGCGGCGATGGGGGGATGAACGTCAACCTGGACGACATCCCGCTGCGCGACCCCGCGCTCGGCCCGGCCGAGATCTTGATGAGCGAGTCGCAGGAACGCATGATGGCGGTCGTCTCGCCTGCCAACATGGCGACCTTTTTCCAGGTGTGCGCCAAGTGGGATGTCGAGGCCACCGTCATCGGCGATGTGACCGGCGACGGCACGCTGACCATGACCTGGCGCGGCGGGACGGTCGTGCGCATCCCGCCGCGAACCGCTGCCGACGGACCGGTCTACAACCGGCCGATGTCCCGCCCAGCCGACTTGGACACGCTCCAGGCGGCCGGTCCGGACGGTCTGGAGCGGCCCAAGGACGGCCCCGCGCTGCGTGAGACCTTGCTCACCCTGCTCGGTGCGCCGGAACTCGCGGACAAGAGCTGGGTGACCGCGCAATACGACCGCTACGTGCGGGGCAACACCGTCCTCGCGATGCCCGAGGACGGGGGCCTGCTCCGGGTCGACGAGCAGTCCCAGCTCGGCATCGCGCTCGCCACCGACGGCAACGGCAGGTACTGCCGTCTCGACCCCTACGAGGGCACCCAACTGGCGCTGAGCGAGGCTTACCGCAACGTCGCCATGACCGGGGCGCGCCCGATGGCGGTGACCAACTGCCTGAACTTCGGCGCTCCCGAGGATCCCGCGGTCATGTGGGAGCTCGCCGAGGCCGTCCGGGGCCTCGCCGACGGCTGTGCCGAGCTCGGCATCCCGGTCACGGGCGGCAACGTCAGTCTGTACAACCAGACGGGCAACAACGCGATCCTCCCCACTCCGGTAATCGGCGTCCTGGGCGTCCACGACGACGTGCGCCGTCGCGCCGGCGCGGGCTTCACCACAGAAGGCGCCCAGGTCGTGCTCCTCGGCACCACGCGAGACGAGTTGGGCGGCTCTTCCTGGGCGCACGTCATCCACGGCCACCTAGGCGGCCACCCGCCCACAGTGGACCTGGACGCGGAACGCCGCCTAGCGTCCCTGGTCGCCGCGGCGGCCCGCGGCGGCCTGCTAGCCAGCGCCCACGACCTCTCCGACGGCGGCCTGGCGATCGCCCTAGCCGAATCCTGCCTCCGCGGCGCCCAAGGCTGCAGGATCACCCTCCCAGGCGACCCCTTCACCGCCCTCTTCAGCGAATCTTCTGCGCGAGCCCTGGTCTCAGTAACCCCAGGCCGTGAGCCCGAGTTCGCGGCGCTATGCGCCGCGAACGAGACCCCCGCCACAGTCCTAGGCGCAACAGGCGGCCCCACCCTGGCAGTAGCAGCCACCTTCGAGGTCCCCCTAGCCGAACTGCGCCAGGTGTGGGAAAGAACACTCCCCGCCCTCTTCAGCTAGGCGACCCCAATAGCACGGAACATCCTCCGTCCTCCAACACGGACGATGTTCCACGTTGTCTGGGGTCCGTAACCGGGGAGGCTCACGCGGCTAGTGGGATTTCCTCCAGGGTGGCGAGAGTTACCCAGGAGGCTGGCGCCCGTGAGGGGGGCTCGTAGCGCGGCCCGAATTGTGGGACCGGAGAGGCCAGCCCTGGGGTTGGGTGCGCAAGAGGTTAGGCCCGCGTAGCGGGGCGCGGGTGGTGTGACCGGCGGCATTCGGGGCCTGGCTCCAGGCCCCGATGGCCGCCCGGGAACACCACCAAGCCCGGCCCCTCGCAAGGTACGGTCACTGTCGTGCCACCACGCAAACCCGACCCCAACGGCCCCGCCGCTGTGGCGGAAGTTGCGCGGGCCCTTGAGCTGGGAGAGGAACCGCCGCTGGCGGCGCTTCGGTCGGCCGCCAGGTATCTGCTGCAACTTCTTGAGGCGGTGGCCCCCGGCCGTTCGGTGGAAATGAGGGTGCCGCCGGTCGCGGCCGTGCAGTGTGTCGCCGGTCCTCGGCATACGCGGGGCACTCCACCGAACGTGATCGAGACCGATCCGCTGACCTGGTTCCGGCTGGCCACGGGGCGGCTTGGCTGGGCGGAAGCGCTCCAATCCGGGGCAGTCAAGGCAAGCGGAGCACGAGCGGATGTTTCCGCGTATCTGCCGCTGGCCTGAGCAACGAGTGTCTTCCAGTGAGCAGAGGAAATAGACTGGCGTAGTGGCTAAGCCAGACGGGCGTCTTACGCATGATCTTGATCCTTACGACCGCCCGCCGAGGGACGCCTGCGGTGTCTTTGGCGTCTGGTCGCCGGGCGAAGACGTCGCCAAGCTCGCCTATTACGGGCTGCACGCGCTGCAGCACCGCGGGCAGGAGTCGGCCGGGATCGCGGTCAGCGACGGCAGGCGGATCGTGGTGCACAAGGAGATGGGGCTCGTCGCCCAGGTGTTCGACGAGCCTTCGCTGACCGCACTGCGCGGCGACATCGCGGTGGCGCACTGCCGGTATTCGACCACCGGCGCTTCGGTGTGGGCGAACGCGCAGCCGACGTTCAGGTCGACACCGGAGGCCTCGCTCGCCCTCGGGCATAACGGGAACCTCACGAATACCCGCGAGCTCGCCGCGATGCTCCCTCCGGAGAACGGCTACGGGGCGCCGCAGGCTACCTCGGACACCGACGTGCTGACGGAATTGTTCGTTCGCGGCCCGGCCGGGCACGGCACCGTGGAGGACGCCGCGGCGCACATCCTGCCGCTGGCCAAGGGTGCCTACTCGCTGGTGTTCATGGACGAGAACACGCTGTACGCGGCGCGTGATCCGCAAGGCTTCCGGCCCCTCGTGCTCGGTCAGCTGGCCGCGGGGTGGGTGGTGGCCAGCGAGACCGCCGCCCTGGACATCGTTGGCGCCGCTTTCGTGCGCGAGGTCCGGCCCGGCGAGCTCATCTCCCTGGACGAGCGGGGCGTCCGGTCGCGGATCTTCGCGCCCGCAGCGCCGAAGACGTGCCTGTTCGAGTACGTTTACCTGGCGCGCCCGGACACCACGATAGGCGGGCGCGGACTGCACGCGACCCGGGTGCAGATCGGCCGGACGCTGGCGCGTGAGCACCCGGCGGACGCCGACCTCGTGATCCCGGTGCCCGAGTCCGGTACCCCGGCCGCTATCGGATACGCGGAGGCCAGCGGCATCCCGTACGGGCAGGGCCTGGTGAAGAACTCCTACGTCGGCCGTACGTTCATCCAGCCGAGCCAGACGATCAGGAAACGCGGCATCAGGCTGAAGCTGAACCCGCTGCGCGACGTCATCGCTGGTAAGCGGATCGTCGTCGTCGATGACTCGATCGTGCGGGGGAACACGCAACAGGCGATCGTGGCCATGTTGCGCGAGGCGGGCGCGCTCGAGGTGCACGTACGGATCGCGTCGCCGCCGGTCAAGTGGCCGTGCTTTTACGGCATCGACTTCGCGACCCGCGAAGAGCTCATCGCTGGAAGCGGCACGGTGACGGAGATCCGCGACTCGATCGGCGCGGACACGCTGGGCTACGTCTCGCTGGACGGTCTTGTCGCGGCTACCGAACAGCCACCCGGGTCGCTGTGCCGCGCCTGCTTCGACGGCCAGTACCCGGTCCCCATCCCGGACAGCGACCACGGCAAAAGCGTGCTCGAGCCGCTTGCGAGCGCGTAAACGACGCTGCCTCGGCAGGTCGTGGTTCACCGACCGGCGTGCGCGGTGGCCGCCATCGAACTCCCTGCACCGTCAGGACTTGGACCAGGCGCCCTCGTCGTCCTCGTCGTCCTCGTCGCCGGTGTAGTCATCGTCGGCAGCATCATCGTCGTCGTCGTACGCAGCGTACGGGTCGTCGTGGTTCCCGTCCCGCTGGTCCGACCCGACGCCCAGCTCCTCACGCAGCCGGTCAAGGTCTGTGCCGCCGCTGTTGTACTTGAGCTGGCGAGCAACCTTAACCTGCTTGGCCTTGGCTCGGCCGCGCCCCATTGGCTCGACCCCCTCGAACGTCCGGAGCCGTGCGGCCCCACGATGCCTATGTCGCCGGTTCCGTGTGATCCCAAGTGCCTGCCTTAGCGGGCCTATCGTCCAGCCTGCCCTAGCGCTGCCTGTGACACACACAGAATCGCCGTAGAACCCCCCTCGGGGGACTCGGCGCTTCCAGCTTCCGTACAGGTATAACCGTACCCGGTTTTCGGCCCTGATGACTACGCCGATCCGTTGTCACACAGTACTCACGCAACGCGCTGGCCGCGAGCGCCGGGTCGGCGCGGCTGCGGGCGGGGTCCGAAGATCATGGTGAACAGCGTGAGGTGTGGGGTTATATCCCGATTCGGCCTGGGTAGATAACTGCCAGTGTCAAGGGGGCTACCGCATCCCAGATCGCGCTCTCCACCCGGTGGGAGCGCTCTTGAGCTGCGCACCCACAACGCCCGGGTGAGTATTTCCGAATCTAGCCCGATGCGACGATAAGTATCGCTAGAATCACGGTGAGTGACACCGATCCACGACGCAACGGGGCATCCCACAACAGAAAACTTCGCGCCAGGTGGTCGACTTGTTACCCGTGGTAATGGCAATATGGTCCCTGTAGACCATATGAGGACATCAACGACACGCTCCATGTGGAGCATCAGGGCAGGACAACAACAACACGAGGATCGCTACACCGGTCCAGGAGGAGAGGCCGCACCAATGTCCGCACGTACGCCAGAGGCCGAGCCGCTGTTGACACCCGCGGAGGTCGCCACGATGTTTCGTGTCGACCCCAAGACCGTCACGCGCTGGGCGAAGGCCGGCAAGCTTACATCTATCCGCACGCTGGGGGGGCACCGGCGCTACCGGGAGACCGAGGTCCGTGCTCTGCTCGCGGGCATCCCGCAGCAGCGTTCCGAATAACACCCTGCCGGGAGTGCAGGTGGGATCATGTCGCAGGTTCGAGATGCGTCCCGCCCCACGCTCACGGCGGAGTTCTTCCGGTGGAATTGGGGGGTCGGTCCCAGCGGGCGAGGGCAGCTCGCGCGAGACGGTTACCGCCGTACCGCGTTAGCGGCGCTCGTCGCTGGGACCGGTCCGTTCCTGCCGGGCCATAAACCTTCAGGGGAGGATGAACGATGCGTGATCCAGAGCAGGTTGCGCGCGCCCAGCACGCCGCTGCGCGCCTGGAAACAGCATGGGAGCGATGGCGATCGCTTCAGGGCCTCGCGACTACGCCGGCCCAGCCCGTGGTGGGATACGTGGGGTACGCGCTCAAAGAGCCATGGGGTCAACCCCGTGCCGTGATCGGGTTCAGCGCCGATGAAGCGGAAAGGCTCGCGGAATTCCTAGAGCGCGGCCACTCCGACGGCAAGCAACCGTCGCAGCCGCTGGAATCCGTGGCACAGCAGCCGGTGAAGCAGTCGTCACCTTCGGGGCCGCAACCCACGTTCACACCACAACCAACGTTTACGCCACAGCCGGCGGCGCAGTCCGCGGCCGCGCAACAAGTGCCGGCGCAGCCAGCGGCCGAGCAAACCGAAACCGCCCAGCCCATGGCCGGGCAGGCAAAGCCCAGTGTCGCCGCCAAGGCTCCGGCGCCGCGGTCGCGTACCGCGTCCCAGGAACCGCGGCCACGGCACGCGACAGGCACCAGGAAGAAGGCACCGCTCGCTGACGCGAGTGCCGAACGTTCGTTACGAGCCAGTTACCCGGTTCCCAGGGTCACCTCAGCTTTTTATCAGGAACCGATGCCAAACTGGAGAGTCAGGGGTCGATCTAATTAACCCCTTCCACGAGCGTCTGGGCTCGGGACGGCCAGGCCCCGGTCCGAGCCCAGACTCGCTCGCCTATCCCGGTCAGTGGGATACGGGCTGAACGACGGTGGTGCAGTACTTGCAGCGGGTAGCCGCGACTGGAATGCTGCTCAGGCACTCTGGGCAGTCGCGCTCGGTCGCCGCCTTGTAGCGGTTCCGCCGCGTGGTGTACGACGTCATGGGCAGGACGATCAGGTAATAGACAACCGCCGAGACGGTCAGGAACGTAAGCAGCGCATTGACCCACGAGCCGTAGTTGAAGACGCTGTTGTGGACCGTGAACGTGAGCGTGGAGAAGTCATGCTTGCCGGCGATCGCCGCGATCAGCGGCGTGATCAGGTCGCCGACGGTCGCCGTGACCAGCGCGGTGAACGCGGTGCCGATAACCACCGCCACGGCGAAGTCGATGATGTTGCCCCTGGCGATGAACTCTCTGAAACCCTTTATCACTGCGACCCCCACGCTATGGACTGGCTGTAGCGGGAGGATATCGATCACGGTGGCGGCGGCGTAAGCATGTCGCGGATCGCGCTCGGCACGCCACTCACTGTGACAGCGGTCACGATCGAGGGCCGGTGCGCAGGAACGTCACACTTGACCCGCGATCATGAAATGCGCGGGCGCTTCCGAGTGGTATTTCTTACAATTTTCTTTCGGCGGAGCTTACGTGTTGCTTAAGCCATTGACGGCAGACGGGGTGAAATGCCCGCGGCTTAGTAGTGTCACGTCCGGCAAACAAAGCAGCCGCGGCGAGCGGGTCCATCCCGCTTCCCGCTCGCCCGGCCGCCTACCGAAAGGACACCAGCATGAAGCTCGCGGACCACCTGACGCCGCGGAGTCTTTCCGCGCGTACCGGGCCGCGCTTCGGTGCGGCCGCGCTCGTCTCTGGAGTGCTGGTCGCGTCCGCGGCTCTGGCACTGGCCGGCTGTTCTTCCGCCGGGCCCGACACCGTGGCGCTTGCCGGGAATGACAGCTCATCCATGCAGATGAGCGCCAGCCTCGCAGGCAGCTACCAGGTTCTCACGCTGAACGACCGGCGTGACCTCACGTTCAACCAATTGCTCGGCATCAACAACGAGGGCGCGATCGCCGGGTACTTCGGGTCGGGGGCCGCCGGGCACCCGAACAAGGGATATGAGCTGCACCCGCCATTCGCGCAAAGCGACTTCGGTAATGAGAATTTCCCCGGCTCGGTGCAAACCCAGGTTACCGGGCTGAATGACCGCGGCGTAACAGTCGGGTTCTGGTCCAGGCAGAATACCGCCAGCATGAGCAACGCCAATTTCGGCTTCTACTCGGTTAACGGCCGGTTTTTCAACGTCAACTTCCCGACCGGGACTCCGGCGAAGCCGGCGGTCGACCAGCTGCTCGGTGTCAACGACCTCGACGTCGCGGTCGGATTCTTCACCAACGCCTCGGGCATCAACCGTGGCTACGAGTACCACATCAGCAGCAAGACGTTCAGCCGCGTGCTGCCGCCCGGCGCCACCAACTCCAAACTCGGGGCGAGCCTCACCGCGGCCGGGATCAACAACTTTGGTGACGTCGCCGGCTTCTACAACAAGACGTCCTCAGTGGTGGACGCGTTCTTGAAGCTGCATTCCGGCCGCTTCACCACGATCGCCTTCCCCGGCGCGTCGATGACCCAGGCGTTCGGCGTCAATGACGGCGACGAAGTCGTCGGCACGTACACGGTCGGGTCTGGCAGCTCGGCCGTCACCCACGGTTTCACCTGGCTGAACGGGAAGTTCGCCAGCGTGGACATCGGCGGTGCCAGCTCCACCACGATCAACGGCGTCAACGACGAGGGTGACGTCGTTGGCTTCTACACCGACGCCAAGGGCAACACCGACGGGTTCGTAGCGCTCCCGTAGCCGGTCCGTACCCGTTCGCTCCTCAGCGAATGCGCACTCGGCTTAATCTCGTCAGGCCGAGTGCGCATTCGGCATGCGGCGACCTAGTCCGCTAGCGGCTCGTAGTCGAACCAGTCGAACCGGATTGTTCCGCTGGCGGCGTACATGCCGATGACCCGGCCGGTGAACCCGCCCGCGACCTCTGTCGAGAGGTACCTGCCATCGAGTTCCGCCAGCACGCTGAACATCCCGCCGGGCTCTTCCACGCCGAGCCGCAGCAAGTCGGGTCCCTCGCGAGGGTGGTCAAGGCAAGACGGCGCGACACGCGCCTCTATCCGGAGCACGGCCTGGGGTGTTGTCAGCAAACGGGAGGCGAGGGTCTGGCGCAGCGGTCCGATGCGGGCGGAGACCGACGCCTGACCGTCGGTCACCTCGATCTCGTAGTGGTGTCCCTCGTCGAGGCGGACCGCTAGGCCGCCGCGGCCAGCGGCGGCGTCTGCCAGCGCCCGCACCCGGCAGGACAGGTGCTGCTGCCGGCGGCCGGTGAACGTGACGTCAGGATCGTCGAGCGACGCCCCGCGAGCATGCAGCGTGAGCCAGCCAGGGCGGTCGGTCGTCGAGCACTCCGCCGCGGTCCTCGAACGGACCGAGATCCAGCTCGCATGCAGTTCGGCTGAGTCAAAATCGTCGCGGGCCGACGGCGGGGCGGTCGGCCGCGGCGCCCAGCCTGGCGCGGCCATCAGCGGCTCCACCGGTGCGGGGACCGGCCAGCCGTTCGCCCATGTCACCGGCGCCAGGTAGGTCTCGCGCCCGAGCGTGTGCCAGCCGGGGGTGCCGCCGCGGGGCCGCGTGCCGAGCAGCACCAGCCACCATGACCCATCTGGTCCCTGGATGAGGTCCCCGTGACCCGTGTTCTGTATCGGCCGGGAGGTGCTGCGATGGGTCAGCACGGGGTTGGCCGGGCACGGCTCGAATGGCCCGTCCGGCGCGGCACCCCTGGCGACGGAGACGCAATGCCCCCAATCGGTGCCGCCCTCGGCGATGAGCAGGTACCAGAACTCCCCGATCCGGTACAGGTGCGGTGCCTCCGGCAACTGGGCCCCCGGCGTACCCGACCAGATGTGGTTCGCCTTGCCGAAGGTTTCACCTGTCTCCGGGTCGATGCGCACCTGTTCGATACCGGCATACGTGCACCAGCAGCGGCCGTCGTCATCCCAGGCGAGGTCGGGGTCGACGCCGTTGACCCCGGCAATCGCGAGCGGGTCGGACCATGGCCCGGCGGGATCGGTCGCGGTGACGAGCACCGTGCCGCCGCCAGAGACATCTGAGGTGATCAGCCAGAACCGGCCGTCGTGATACCGCAGCGTCGGCGCGTAGATGCCGCCGGACGATGGCGTCGTCCCGGCCAGGGGCCATTCGAGAGCGTTGCCGATCTGCTCCCAGTGCACCAGGTCCCTGCTGTGGAAGACGGGCATGCCGGGGAAGTACTCGAAGCTCGAGCACGCGAGGTAGTAGTCGTCGCCGACCCGGCAGACGCTGGGGTCAGGGTGGAACCCGCCGATCACCGGGTTCGCGAACACTCCGCCCGGCCATTCGCCCTCGGTTGCCCGGCTCACTGTGGCCGCGCGGTGAGGTCGTGCTGCATCAGCAGTGTGTCGATGAGACGGCCGTGCTTGTGGCCGACGCCGCGAAGCAGCCCAGCTTCGGTGAAGCCGCAGGCGCGGTGCAGCGCCTGCGACGCGGGATTGCCGCTGTCGGCGATGACGGCGATCACCTGTTCCGCGCCCGCCTGAGCGCACTGCTCAAGCAATGTGGTCAGCAGTTGACGGCCAAGTCCCCGGCCGGTGTGCGCGGGGGCCAGGTAGATGGTGGTCTCCACGGTGCGCTCGTAGGCAGGCTTGGGACGCCACGGCGCCGCGTACGCGTAGCCCGCCACCTCGCCGGCGCGTTCACAGACCAGGAACGGCAGTCCGCGCTCGGCGAGGTCGTCCCGGGACCGGCGCCAGTACTCGACGGTCGGCGGTGTCGTCTCGAATGTGGCCACGCTCGCGGCGACATAGTGGGCGAAGATCTCCGCGACGACGTCGAGATCGTCATCCACGGCCGGGCGGATGACGGTGTTTGTCGGTTGCATGACGCCTATTCTGCGGTTTACTACGGAGTAGTGAAGCGATAGCCGGCGTCAAGCAGTCGCGGCAGCCAGATCTTCAGTGCCGCCACCGTCTGCGAGCGGTCGCCGCCCCCGTCGTGCTCCAGGATTATGGAGCCGGTTTGGGTCGTCGAGAGGATTGTCTTGACGATCGAGCGAACGCCGGGGCGCGCCCAGTCGCGTGGGTCCACGGACCAGTCCAGGGGCGGCAGATCTGCCTGAGCGCAGCACCGGTACACGGTGGACGACCAGTACCCGTACGGTGCGCGGAACATCGCGGGCGGCGCCGCGGTGGCGTTGTGGATGGCGTCGGTCGCTCGGGCGATCTCGTCCCGTACAGCTGTGGGCGTCATGCGGGTCAGGTCCTCGTGGTTCCAGGTGTGATTGACGATCATGTGACCCGCGGCCGCGACATCCCTGGCGACCGCCGGGTAGGTGGCCGCGTTCTCACCGATCATCGAGAACGACGCGGTGACCCCGTACTTGTGCAGTATCTGGAGAACCTGCGGTGTGTACACAGGACTCGGGCCGTCGTCGATGGTCAGCGCGATGACCTTGGGGCCGTCGTCGACGTAGAAGATGGGCTTGTCGTAGGACGCTTCCAGATGGGGCGGGGGGACCGTGGCGTTCGCGGACGGGTCCGCGGTCCGCCGGGCTGGTTGCCGGCGTGACTGGGCGCTGGTGTGCGGTGTCGCGTTTTCCGCCAGCAAGTGCCGCCCCGGTTCCTTGTGCTGTGCGGCGATGGCCGCCACCGTAGTGGTCAGCAGGATGCCGCCCGCGGCCGCGAGCACCGCCCGGCGGGGCATCGGGTTAGGCGGGTAGGGCGGGCGGGGCGCGTTGGGCGGGTAGCGCGGGTTGGGCGGGTGTGAACTGCCGTCAGGCCGCATTCGTTTGTCCCATTGAGTCGCGTCTGTATCGACTTAACACGAGACCAGATGGTTGCATACGTTGTCGTCGTGACCTAGTCGACGCGCCGTCACCGGCTGGCACGCAACGCTGACGTCAGGCGCGTCACCGCGTCGCGGACTTGGTGGTCGGCGAGGTTGCCGTAACCGAGTACCACGCCCGGGATGCCGGGGACGCTTCGGAACCGGTAGGTGTCCAGGTTGGCGATCCGCACGCCGGCGGTGCCCGCGCGGCTGACGACCGCCGCGGCGTCGGTGCCCCGCGCCAGGTACAGCAGCAGGTGGAGCCCGGCCGCGACGCCTAGGACGCGACTGCCCGGCAGGTGCTCGGCGAGCTCGCTGACGATGCTGTCCCGGCGGGCCCGGTACCGGATGCGGGCAGCGCGCAGGTGGCGGTCGTAGCCGCCGGTGCGCACGAACTCCGCGAAGGCCAGCTGATCGAGAACCGGCGGTCCTGGCGGCCTGACCACGGCCGCGCGGACCAGCGGGGTCCAGGCGGGAGGGGTCGTCATCCAGCCGACGCCAAGCGCTGGCGAAAGCGTCTTCGTCACCGAGCCGACCAGGGCCACCAGAGACTTGCCGGCTCCCTGCAGAGCGCCCACCGGCCGCCGGTCGTACCGGAACTCCGCGTCGTAGTCGTCTTCGATAATGAGGGCGTCGTGCTGTTCGGCCCAGGTCAGGAGCTGCGCTCGGCGCTGCGGGGACAGCACCACTCCGGTGGGGAACTGGTGGGCGGGGCTGACGATGACAGCGCGAACGGCGGTCTGGGCAGGCAGAAGGTCGGCTCGCAGGCCCTGGTCGTCCACCGGGACCGGTACGGCTTTCAGCCCGGCCGCCGTCGCTACCTCGCGCAGCCGATGCCAGCCCGGATCCTCGCACGCGACCGCGGTGTGGCCGTGCGCCTTCAGCGCACGACAGAGCAGGCCGATGGCGTCGGTGGCGCCGCCGGTGATCGTGATGCTGGCCGCGTCGGCTTGTGCCCCGCGGACGCGCGCCAGGTAGTCGGCCAGCACCTGGCGCAGTCGCGGGTGACCGGCCGGGTCCGGGTGACCCAGGTCCGTGGCGGCCATGGTCGCGCCGGCGCCGCGGACCGCTGACATCCACTGCCGCATCGGGAATTGGCGCAGGTCGGGCAGGCCGGGGGCCATGTCGATTGTCGTGGTGGGGCTTGCGGTCACCCGCGCCGGGGCCGGGCCGCGTGGCTTTTCCTGGTACTCCAGATGCCGGACACGAGTGCCCGAGCCCACCGTCGCGGCGAGGTACCCCTCCGCGGTGAGCTGCGCGTAGGCCTCGGTCACCACCCAGCGCGAGCAGCCGAGCTCGGTGGCCAGCGCCCGGGACGGCGGCAGCGTGCTGCCCACGGGGAGCGCGCGGCGGCGGATGGCTTCGCGCAGCGCGCTCGCGAGCCGAGCGTGCGCCGGGCCAGTCGGGCCAGTCGGGCCGGTCTGGCCCGTGAAGTCCAGCAGGACGTCTGATCCGATATTGGCTCGGATTTCCTTCACAAGATTGGATCGTAATCCCAAGCCAATCGGCATTTAGAGTCGGAGTCGCCCCAAACTCAGGCAAGCGCGGAGGAGAGCGATGCGACAGCGCATGATCGGTGACGGCAGGGTCAGCATGACGGTGAGCGAGATCTGCCTGGGCACCATGTACTTCGGGTACCGGACGGACGAGGCCACATCGTTCGCGATCCTGGACCGGTTCGCCGAAGCCGGCGGCACCTTCCTGGACACGGCCAACAATTACGGGCAGTGGCATGGCGACGCGGGGGAAAGCGAGCGGGTCATCGGCCACTGGCTGCGCTCGCGCGGCATGGCAGGCCGGATGGTTCTCGCAACCAAGGTCGGGGCGCGCACGACCGTGCCTGGCGACCCCGACCTGCGGCACTGGCAGGGGCTGGGCGCCGCGGCCATCGGCGAGGACGCGGAGACCAGCCTCCGCAACCTCGGCGTCGACCGGCTCGACTTGTACTACGCGCACATCGACGACCGTTCGACACCGCTTGAGGAGACGGTGGCCGCGCTGGCGTCGCTGGCCGAGTCCGGCCAGGCGGGGCTGCTGGGCTGCAGCAACATCGCCACCTGGCGGATCGAGCGGGCCCGTGGCATCGCCCGCGCGGCCGGCCGCCCCGGCTATTCGTGCGTGCAGCAGCAGTACACCTACCTACGGCCGCTGCCCGACCCCGGGCAACTGAACCTCATCACCGAAGAATTGCTTGACTACGCCGCCGCCGCCGACCTGACGCTGCTGGCCTATTCGCCGCTGCTGGCCGGGTGCTACGCGCGGCCGGACAAGGCGCTGCCCGCCGCCTACGCGCATGCCGCCAACCGCGAGCGGCTCTCGGTGCTGAGCGAGGTGGCGGCTGAACTCGGCGCGACGCCGGGCCAGGTGGTTCTGGCCTGGCTGCTCGCGCGGTCGCGACCGGGGATCATCCCGATTCCCGGGGCCAGCACGGTCGCGCAGCTTGACGAGATCCTGGGCGCGACCTCGCTCTCCCTAGAGGATGAGGTGATCCGTCGGCTTGATGAGGCGGGCAGTGCGGCGATAGTCAGTGCTGGCTAGTCGAACCGGCGGTCCGAACGCGGGCGGACCAGAGTGAAGGTCTCGAACAGCGTGTAGTCGGGGGTGGGCGCGCCCTTGGCGCCGGTGTTCGGGTTCACCGGGTCGGCGCCGAGCGCGTGGTACTGGGTCACCGTGATGGAGGTCTGACCGTCCGAGCGGCGGCCCGGGTCCACATCGAATACGGCGATGCCGTAGCCGGTGGCCGTGTCCCGCTTGGCGGACCAGATCGCGTCCTCGGTCGCCTGCGCGCCGACCCGCGCGTACACGCCCGGCGTGGCCGACGGAATGGGCCGGTTGGGCTGGATGAAGACGCGGGCCTGGGTGTCGCCGTCAGCCGTGTCGAGCCCGTAGATGTCGAGGTTGGCGCTGGTGCCGCCGCAGCCGAGGATGAGGTAGACGGTGCCCTCGCTGGTGTCGAAGGTACCGCTGTCCACCGTTGTCACCGCGTGCGGTCGCCAGGTGTCCGCTGTGGCGCCTGTCGCCGTCACGACCCCGGCGTTGTGGTCGATGCCGCGCACCGGGAAGGACCGCTCGTAGTCGTGATCGTGACCCGAGAGCACCAGGTCGACCTCGTACCGGTCGAACAGCGGCACCCACGCGGCGCGCAGTCCGGCGTCCGAGCCGTTCCCGGTCTTGGACGACGAGCAGGGGCACTGGTGCATCTGGACGATGATCCAGTCAACCGACGGGTCCTGGCGGCCAGCCCTCAGGGTCGCCTCCAGCCAGCGGGTCTGCTCGCCGTGGGAGTAGCCGTTGATGTAGAACGAGGTCCCCGGCTCGATCGGCTCGTTGCCCGTGGTGGCGGCGGGCACGAGCGCGGCCGGACCGGCGACGAACGCGCCCGCGTCCTGGTAGCACACCTCGTCGGCGCTCAGCGACACGATCAGCACCGAGCCCACCTGGAAGGAGTACCAGCGGCCCTCGAACTGGGGCAGTCCGTTGGACGGCAGCGTGTACCGGGTCAGGTAGGACGTGAACCCCTGCGGCCCGTTGTTGAACTCGATCTCGTGGTTGCCTGGGGCTGGCATCCAGGGCCGGTTGGCCGCGGAGGACTGGTTGTTGTTGCCGAAGTCCTGCCAGACCTCCGGCTGGACCATCGGGTTCAGGTCGGCGTAGCACAGGTCGCCGTTCAGCAGGTGGAACAGCGGCTGGAACGACTCGACGGCGCCGACCGCGTACGCGGACTGGCCGTAGGACAGCACCCAGTTCGTGTTGGGCGTGGCCAGGTCGCCGAAGCTGGTGAACCGGAACGCGGCCCGGCCCTCCGGCGCGGTCGTGAACGTCGCGCTGAACGGGTCGGCCTCGTTCGCGTCGTTGTCGGCGGTCACGCTGTAGGCGTAGGTCTTGCCAGGACGCAGGCGATGGATCCGCGCGTGGTAGGTGTGGGTCGTTTCGCCGTTGATGCCGTCGGTGTAGGTGCGCTCCTCGGCCGGGATGACCCGTTCGCCGATGTAGACGCGCGGCCGGACGGCCTGGCCGGGTGCGGCCCAGGAGACGACGACGGACCTCGTCGGGTCGTTCCCCCAGGTCAGGTGAATCTGCTCGGGCGTGCCATCGGTGGACGCGTCCGCGCTTGTGCGGGTGGTGGTAGCGCTGACGGCGCTGGCGGCCGTGGTGCCGGCGGCGGCCGTGGCGGCGGTCGCGAGGAGGCCGGCACCCCCGACGGTTAGCATGTGCCGCCGGGACAGGCCCGTGCGGGTGTTCCCAGGGTTCTCAGGCATGTGCCTGACTTTCGCCCCTCATGGTTAACGCAAGACGACATCACGGAACGGCTTGGCGCGAAAGCGGGTGAATAGCCTATTAATCGCCGACCGCTGGTCTCACCCCGGGTGGATGATCCCGGCCGGATGACAGAGTGGAACGGTGCGGGCATGACGGCGAGGATGACCGCGGACTACATCCGTTCGGTCGGGCAGCTGGCGTACCTGTGGGGCTGGCCGCTGGTGAACATGCACAACCGGCTGTCGATCATGGAGAAGCTGCCGGGCCCTGGCCTGCTCGGCGGGATAGTCCCGGCGGCTCCACCGGGCCGCGCCGCGATGCTGCACGACTACATCACTGCGGAGGAAAGGGTGGTCGCCTGCCCGAACCAGGACGTCATCTACGGGCTGGCCGTCATCGACGGCAAACGCGGCCCGTCGGTGGTGCAGGTTCCTGACTTCGGCGGCCGGTTCTGGGTGTACCAGGGGGTAGACCAGCGCACCGACTCCTTTATCCGGCTGGGTGCCATGTACGACACCGAACCCGGGCTCTACCTGCTCGCCCCTGACAACTGGCACGGCGGAGTGCCCGACGGCATCGCCGGGGTGTTCCACTTCGATACCCGGATCGCCGTCTGCATCCCCCGGGTTTTCATGGATGACACCGACTCCGACCGGGCCGCGATCCAGGACACCATCAACCAGGTGATGGTCTACCCGCTGGCGGAGTACACCGGTGACCCCCAGGTCACCGACTGGTCCGCCGCGCCGATCTTCCCGGCCGGGGATGCCACCTCCGGCGAGCGAGAAACCCAGTGGGTCGACCCCGCGGCGTTCTTCGCCCAACTGCCCGAGGTGATCGCCGAGGTCCCGGCCCGCCCAGGCGAGGAAGCCTGGTATCAGTGGCTGGGCTCGCTGCTGCAGGCCGCGGACCAGGATGTCGGCGTAGCGGACCTGCTGCAGGCTGCCGCGATCGATGCGGACGCCACGCTGGTAGCCGAGCTGTTCCAGTTCCGCAATATCGGCTTGCCGCTGCCCGGCCACTGGGGCACTCAGCGCAACGGCGCCCGGTTCGGCACGGATTATTTGTCGCGGACCGCGATGGGGAAGGCCAACATCTTCGTCAACACCCCCGAGGAGACCACCTACTTCTATCAGGACCTCGACGAGCACGGAGAACGCCTGGACGGGGCCCACTCCTACGCGGTCACGTTTGCGCCCGGTGCCCTGCCGCCGGTGCGGGGATTCTGGTCCTTGACGCTGTATAACGAGCACCACTTCTTCCACCCCAACGAGCTGAACCGGTACTCGCTCGGCACCAAGGACAACAACCTGCACCACGCCTCTGACGGGTCGCTGACCTTGACCGCCTCCGCGATCCCACCCAGCGATGACGACCTGCGTACGAACTGGCTGCCCGCCCCGGCCGGACCTTTCTCGCTGTACCTGCGCGCCTATTGGCCTGGGGAACAGATCCTCGACGGTACTTGGACACCCCCGCCAGTCGCCAGGTTCCGCTGACACCTGGAGTCGCGGCGTTACCAGGCAAAGGGGTTGGCGAACCCTACGGGCGACGCCGGGATGAGCTGGTGCAGGCGGATCTGGGTGGTTCGGTTGCCCTCGATGCTGGTCTGGGTGGTGCCGCACTGGGTGAGCACAGTTCGGCCACGGGGATCGGTCCACAGGACGCCGCAGTACCACTGGCTCTGGGATGCTGGCTGCGTGAGGATCGTCGCCTGGATCTTGCCGCTACGGACGGAGAAGCTGACGATGGCGGTCTTGACGCCGGACGCCATCACGGCGAACAAAGTGGATCCGTCCTCGGTAATTAGCGGATCGCCTGGGCTGTCAAGACCAGCCGTCCGGATGCTCGCCGGGATGAGCAGGCGGGAAGCGAGCAGGTTGGTGCCGACGGCGGCGGTGTCGAGCAGTCGCACTCCCGAGCGTGCCTGACTGTCGGTGTCCTGCCAGTCGAAGGCGAGGATGTGGTCACCGGCCCAGGACACGTCGAGGGCGGCGCCTTGGGTTGAGGACCAGGAATGCGTCGCGCCGGTGGCCACCGTAGAGACGCTGATGTGGCTGGTGACCGGGCCAGTTGGATTGTTCTGCCAGGCCACCGCGAGCTTGCTGGCGTCCGCGGTCAGCGCCATGCCGTAGATCTGGATGCCGTGCAGCTTAGGAACGCCCAGCTGAGTCAGGCGGCCAGGCTTGCCGTCGGCGGCCAGGTGCAACAGGTAGAACCGGAACACAAGTGCTTGCGACTGATCGGCGAGCACGAAGGTGCGGTCGTCTGCCGCGGCGGCGACCCACTCGAAATCGGAGCGTGCGATCGGCGTGACCACCCGGCCGACGACCTTGCCGGTAACCATGTCGAGCACGGAAGCGGTGGGGCCCCCGGCGCTGGACTCGATGGCCACGGCATACCGTGGCGCACCAGCCGCCGCCACGGCGGGGGTGGAATGGCCGGACCGCGGGAGTCCGAACAGTGCGATCGCGGCCGCGCCCATGACAGCCAGGCCCGAGATCGCGGCCCTGCCCACGGTGCGCCGGCGCGCGCGCCGCCGGAGAACGGACAGGGCGGGCGGCGGGGCCGCCTGCAGCGGCTGCGCCCACTGGGTGAATCGCTCGCGGAGTTGCTCATCGTGCATCGGGCACCGCCTCCGGACGCTGCGTCAGTTCTGCTTCAAGGTGCCGTCGGCCGGCGGACAGGCGGGTCTTGACCGTGCCCAACGGCAGGCCGCATTCCCGGGCGATCGCTTCAACCGGCAGGTCGGACAGGTAGTGCAGGGCAAGCACCTCGCGCTCGCGCAGCGGCAGTCGCCGCAACGCCGCGCCCAAGTCCGTGAACGCGAGCGAATCGCCAGGACCGGGCTCCGTGGCCTGGCGCTGCGCGGCAAGCCTGATGGAAACCCCGATGGCACGCCGGAACCGCCGACCGGAGTCGATCGCGATCCGGAGTGCCACCCGCCTGACCCACGCCTCGGGCAGCTCGTAGCCGCCGATCCGGGACCAGCGTGTCAGAGCGCGCGCGAACGCCTCCTGCGCCACGTCCTCCGCCTGATCACGGTCGCACAGGACGGCTGTCACCATCGCCACAATCCGGCCATAGTTGGCTTCATAGAATTCCCGGAATTCGGCCTCCTGCCGCACCAGCTCACCTCTCGCTCCAGCCAGCACTCTGATGCAAGGACGAGCAATACACGCGTGAGGCCGTGAACAGGCCTGATCTTGAAATAACGATCAGATAAAGATCCCGGGCGCGCCCGTGCCAGTGATCTGTCCAGCGCCAACTCCTCCCGGCAGG
This sequence comes from Trebonia sp., assembly GCA_035571275.1. GTDB lineage: Bacteria > Actinomycetota > Actinomycetes > Streptosporangiales > Streptosporangiaceae > Trebonia. The sequence continues at coordinate 6,606 of DATMKQ010000101.1, read as the reverse complement.
ACCAGGTGCTGTGCGCACGGATTTCCCGCCGCGGGCCTACGGAACGCTGGCTGCGCGATTGCGAGACGCTAGACCTCAAGCCCGACGTCCGCCTCAAGATCCTCAAGCACAACGCCATAGCCCTGCTAGGCCTGGAGCGCGACTAAGCCTCACCTGTTAGTCCCCGCCCGACCTGAGCGCCCGCCTGTCTCCGCCCGCCGTCGGCGGACATCGCCCGCCGCATCAGCCTCTCGCATCGACTTCGCATAGAACGTGACGACTTCGCATAGGAGGGAACCATTTCTCCGCCCGATATATACCGGTATGGGGCACAGGCTTCTATGTGAAGTTCACCCGCCGGGATCCACAGGCATGTTGCGCGGTGAGATGACCGGGCTGCGGGCTTCCTTACGCGGTCGTGTCCTCGGATTCCTGATCCCGGCCGGCGATGGCGTCGTCGAGGCGCTGGGCGGCGATCTCCGCGAAGTCATGGTCGACCTCGGCGACACAGGCAAACCGTCCCCCTTGCACAGCCGCCACGGAAGCGGAGGCTAGGCCGCCGAACGGTTCCCATACCACGTCGCCAGGGTTGGTGACGGCGTTGATTATGCGGCGCATGAACTCCAGTGGCTTCTGGTTGAGGTGCGCTGAGGACATGCTGCTCGGGTTGTAGACGCGCGGTGCGGCCCGGCGCATCGTGCCCTTGATCCGCTCGACGCCATGTAGTGGAGCGAGCTGCCAGACATTGGTCAATCCGTGCACGTGCCGCCACTTGTGCCGCAGCGCGTCCCATTCTTTAGCGGTGACGGGGGCATGGCCGTCGAGCGAGTAGTAGGGCCAGCCGGAGTCCCTGCCATGCTCGTTGGCGTAGCTGGCCAGCCGCTCCATCATCTCGCCCGGCGGCCAGTACCACAGCCAGTCCTGGGTGAGGTACTTGCGCGTCGCGGCGTTGGCCACCCCGCAGGCTTTGTTGGCCCGGCCCAGCGCTAGCCCGGCCCGCTGCCACTCGTTCCGCATCCACTTCTGGACAGGCATCGGCCCATCCGGGCCAGTCACCTCGAACCGGCGCTGGTAGAAGACGCAGATTTCGGACACAACCGGGAACCGGCGTATGGTCTTCCCGTTTACGTTGCCAGCGATGTGCGCCGTTCCTTTGTCCCAGGTGATGGCTTGGACGTAGTCCCAGCCGTGCTCCACCAGGAGCGGGTGCACGGTCGCCCAGCCGACCTCCGTGTTCCAGAACCACAGCGTCGTGGCCGGCCCGGACAGGCGGCTCCAGGCCGCGATGTGTGGCTGGTACCACTGTGCGATCCGGCCGGTGCCGATCGTGTCGCCGTGGAAGCCGCGAATGCCGTAGGCGCCGTCACTAACGATCGTTGTCGGTGCTGGCCAGCCTGGATACGCCTCGAGTGCGTCGCCCCGGTGCAGCAGGTACGCGGGCTGGTTCACGTCCCATCCCTCCTGCATCCGATACTTCGACGCGCTATGCGGGAATTCCAACAGGCATCCAGGTGCATTGCAAGGATCAGTTGGGCGTTTCCCGCACGGTGGTTTGACCGTCTGCTAGCCTGCGCATGGCAGACCTGGGACCCGTCGCTTGGCCGCCTGAGCCGATCAGGACCGAGAGGCTGGTGCTCCGTGAGCCCGAGGCCCCGGACCGTGCGGCGTTTATCGAGCTGCTGGCCTCGCCAGAGGTGGGCACCTACCTCGGTGGCCCCCGCCCGCGTGACGAGCTTGAGCGCCAGATGCCCGGGGCACCCGAGCGACGCCCAGGCCTCTTCACGGTTGATCTCGACGGAGCCATGATCGGCCAGGTCATACTCAGCAGAGCAACGGGGCACGGTCCTCCGGCTGCTGCCGGGGAAGCCGAGCTTGGCTACCTGTTCCTGCCGGAGGCGTGGGGATCCGGGTACGCCGCCGAGGCGTGCGCAGCGGCACTCGGCTGGTTTGCCGACGAGCTTCCCGGCGAGCCGGTGGTGCTCTTTACCCAGACCGCCAACGCCCGCTCGATGCGCCTCGCGGCGAAGCTGGGATTCACCGAGGTAGAGCGGTTCGAAGCCTACGGCGCCCAGCAGTGGTTCGGCATGTGGTCCCCAGTTACGCCGTCCGGTTGAGCCGCGGCCGGATTTACGCTTTGTTCGGCGGGCAGCGGATGGATGGTGCTGCGCCGCCCAGGGTTGGCTGAGTAAGGGGCTGACACGGTGTTGGTTGCCTGGCGGCGCGCGATGACGGGGTGGATGGCCACCGCCGTGCTGGTGACCGGGCTGGTGGCGGGCTGCACAAACTCGCAGTCACAGCCTGAGCGTCCGGTTAGCGTTGCCGTGCAGCCCGGCTCCTCACTGGCTGACCAGGCCGTCCGCGTGGACATCAGCGGGCTGGGCGCGGGCGAGCTGGTGAACGTCCAGCTCAGCTCGACCGACGCGGGCGGCGTGCCGTGGCAGTCATCGGCCGTCTACCGGGCCGATGCGGGCGGCGATGTCGACCTGGGCACCGCGGCGGCGATCTCAGGTAGCTACCACGGTGTTTCCGACATGGGCCTGATCTGGTCCATGCACGCGCTGCGGCCGGACCCGGCGGGCGCCTACCTGTGGAACAATCAAAGGCCACTGACGTTCAAGCTGGCTGTCAGCGCACACGGCACGCAGCTGGCCTCGGCACGGTTCACGCGCGCCTTTTCGCCTATCCCGCTGACCGAGGCGATGCAGTCGCTGCGGGCTGACGGGTTCGTCGGCCAGTTCTGGCGTCCGGCGAGTACCGCGGCCCGCCGCCCGGCCGTGCTGGTCCTGGGCGGGTCAGAAGGCGGGCTGCCGGGCACGCTGTTGCCGGCGCTGCTGGCCAGCAACGGCTACCCGGCCCTGGGCGTGGCATATTTCGGCGAGCCCGGCCTGCCGCCGGCGCTGTCTCGGATCCCGCTGGAATACTTCGCCGGGGCGCTGCGCTGGCTGGCCCGCCAGCCCGGTGTTGACCCGGCGCGTATCGCCGTTCTGGGCGTTTCCCGCGGCAGCGAGGCCGCGCAACTGCTCGGCGTGTACTACCCCGGCCTGGTCCATGCCGTCATCGCCTCAGTACCCAGCAACGTCGCCATCTGCTCCTACCCTCGCTGCACCGGCCCGGCCTGGACCCTGCACGGCCAGCCGCTTCCGTACACCAGCGAATTCGACAACCCCAGCCCCACCGACGCCCCGGCCGCGGTCATCCCGGACCAGCGGATTCAAGGCCCGGTGTTCCTAGACTGCGGTGAGGCAGACCAGACATGGAGCTCCTGCCCGTACGTCCAGGCCATCATCGGCCTGCTGGACGCCCACCATGATCGCTGGGCACACGTGCTATACGCTTACCCCGGCGCCGGACACCCGGTTGGGGACTTGGTGCCCTACGAGCCCGCTTCCCCGGTCGCCGACCCTGACTACGCAACCGACCAGCAGGCACGCGCCCTGCTATGGCCCCGCCTGCTCGGCTTCCTGGCCGCACTAGCGCAAAACCCCGCCAGCTAACAGCCAGGAAGCCAGCCGACGGTCGGCTTTACCGGTCACACCGCGCCGGGATCCGGAGCGCGCGGGCCTTTCTAGGTCGACTCTCCTCAGGCCGGAACAACGCCGACCAAGTTGCCTTCCGAGTCCTTGAACCACGCCGCCTCGCCTCCACCTGGCATCCGAGCAATGCCGTTCTCGGTCCGCGTCTCTGGCGTGTCGTACTCTTCGAACTCCACGCCGCGATCTCTCATCTCTTCGACGGCAGCGCGCACGTCGGTCACATGGATGACGACCTGTGTGAACTCCCCTGACGACCTGACCCGGGCGGGATACACGAAGAGCTGGTTGAGACCATCTCCAACTGTGAGGCCCACCTGACCATCTCTTGCCTTGAGAGAAGGGGACTCGATTACCCGAAGTCCCACTTTTTCAACGTAGAACGCTTTGGCTCGGCTCAGGTTCTGTCCCGGCAGCGTTGCCGTAATCCCCGACGTCTCCATGACGGGATGGTACGACGTCCCATCGCCGCCACGGTGTCCCAGCGGGCGCGGTCCGGCAGCCGTTGCATCCGGTCCGGGGTACGGTCCCCGACGTGCTCGGAGAGGGTCAAGCAGTTCTTGCGCGGCAGGTCGCTCATCAGACCGAGGACGTACTTGCCAGCCTGGGACAACGGCTCGACCCGGGCGAAGTGCGCACCCGTGCGCCCCGTCAGCTGGGCGAGTTTCTCCTCAGCCTGCCCGGCCTCTACCATGACCGCAGCGGCCGCCTCGTGATCTTTGGCTGTCGCCACAGCACCGGATGATTCCGTGGTGGCCCCTGACTGACTGGCTGTCCCGGCCCGGTCAGCGAGCTGTTATCAACCCGGAGCGACGATGGGAGCGGCATGCAGATCGCGTCCGCAGCCGAGCGGCCTGAGCTTCTCGGGCCCGCCTGGGAGGCGACAAAGGACACGCTGCCCGAGTACAACAACCATGGCGACGTGCTGAACGAATACTGGCCGCGCCTGACTGAGGAGCGGCCTGACTTCCAGTTTCACCTCGTTGGCGACGGCGGCGAGATACTCGCCCGTGCCCGCTCCATCCCGCTGCGCTGGGACGGCACGCCGGAGGACCTGCCCGCAGGGATCGACGGAGCGATCGCGCGCGGCTTCGACGAGCCCGGCGCCAACGTGCTCTGCGCACTGGTGATCATGGTTCCGCGGGACATCCAGGGCCAGGGAATCAGCGCGGCGGCCGTGCGCGCGATGGCCGACATCGCCCGCCGCCACGGCCTGCAAGGGCTGATCGCGCCGGTCCGGCCGAGCTGGAAGGAACGCTACCCGCTGGTGCCGATCGAGCGGTACGCCCGCTGGCGGCGCCCCGACGGCTGGCTGTTCGACCCCTGGATGCGCGTCCACGAGCGGATCGGAGCCGCCGTCCTGAAACCCGAACCGCACTCGCTGCGGATCACCGGCACCACTACCGACTGGGAAGACTGGACGGGCATGACCTTCCCCGACAGCGGCGACTACTGGTTCCCCGGCGGGCTTGCCACGGTGAACATCGACCGCGACCGCGGCAGCTACTGGGAGCCGAACGTCTGGATGCGCCACACGCTATGAGCCGTCGACCACTGTCAGCCGCGGCGATTGACAGAGCCGCAGCGCTCGCCGGGCCGAACGCGACGGTGCAAGGAACGCTTGCCCTGGCTGGGGGGACGCACGCCCGTACTTACCTGATCCGGACAGCCAATCCTGAGCGGGAGTTCATCCTTCGCGAGTTCCCTCTTGGCGATCGTGCGGTCGCCAACGAGACGCGGGTTCTCGGCGCGCTGGACGGACTCGGCGGCCTGGCCCCGCACCTGTTGGCTACGGCCCCTGGCGGGCCTCTGGAAGGGCCGTGGACTTTGATCTCCCGCCTGCCGGGTCTCGCCGACATTACCCCGGCCGATCCATCGGGCTTCGCGCGCCAACTCGGCGAGTCCCTCGCCCGCATCCACGCGACGGCCATTGACCGGCTGGCTGGATTTCCCCGAGTGTCCGACCGGCCAGGAGGGTCCCGTGCGGCCCTTCACGGTCCGGCAGCCAGTCTGGTCTCGGCCAGATGGGAATCCCTCGCCACCGAGCCGACTGTGCTGACACACTACGACTTCTGGTCCGGCAACACCGTGTGGCAGGCCGGCACTCTCACCGGCGTTGTGGACTGGTCTGGTGCTGGCCTCGGCCCGCGCAGCTTCGATCTGGGCTGGTGCCGACTGGACCTCTATTTGCTGTTTGACCAGTACATCGCCGACCAGTTCCTGGAGTCCTACCAAGCGGCGAGCAGAGTCGATTGCCCTGATCCGCTGTTGGCGGACCTGTGGGCCGCCGCCCGCTCCCACACCTCAGTGGAGTCATGGGTCCCGAACTACCGCGATCTTGGCCGTTCCGACCTGACCGCTCAAGTACTCCGCAAACGTCACACCGCGTGGACCGAGCACCTGATCGAATGCTCGGCGAACACGTGAGCCGCCCGCACTGTGTCCGGATCAACCTGCCTCGTCCTGCGGCCCGTCCCCGGGTGGAAGCGCCGTCGGTCTCGGACCCGCAGTTGTGCTGCGAACGAGACATTCGGGAGCGATCTCCGATAGGCGTACCGTTGGGTTCGGTTGCCTTCCGCTGCGAGGTCCGTGGAGGCCAACGCCCTCCACTACGAAAAGGAACTTGGACCATGTCAGTAATCAGGATCGCGAGATCGAAGCGAAACCGGTCGGTGTCGCTCGCGACCGTGCTCCCTACCGGCTTGCTTGTTCGCCTCTTTGGGCTTCATTGGAACTACACGGTGGTTCTCGACCACCACTCCGCGGGCAAGATCGGAAACGGGCAGGTGAGGGTCTTCAATGTGGATCCAGGGGAACATCGCCTGCGTATGCGGTTCGTCCTTCTGCGCAGGTCCGATGAGATGCGGATGTCCCTAAAGGAGGGCGAGGAGCGGGAGTTCCTCTGCGGCACCAATGGGATTGGTTGGCCCACCCTCCGGGAGGCGTCGCCTGAGGATCTCGCTGAGATTCGGGGATAGTCCATCGGCTAGCCGCCAAAGCCAGGGATCCCGTTTCGCTGAACAAGCGCAGAATGCCGGTTCAGGCTCGTGACGATCACGCGCCGTCCGCGTCAGCCTAGGCGCAGAGTACTTCACTC